>CAISTO010000307.1 GCA_903888395.1 uncultured Bacteroidota bacterium
ACCATACTTTTATCTGAAAAATTATATTCACAAGACAAATATTATTCTTTTCAAGGTCAAAATTATTTTTATGAAAAAAATTTGAAGAAAGATAAAACTCCTTTCCCTATATCACATAAAGACGGAAATTATGCGTTTTATTTTGATAATAATCAACGTTTCTATCTTACTACATATAGAGATAATATATTGTTAGACACTGTATATTATATTGCAAATGATACTTTAATACAAAAAAACCGGTTCGACTTTCTTACTTACACATTTACTTATGCAGCTTACTTCGAAAAGGGAAAAAAACATTTAGAATTATTTTATGACAGAGTAAATAACATGATTCATAGTAAAAGTTATAGCAAGAATCAAGTATTACTAGAAGAAGATTATTTTGTTGCAGCTGATGAGACTCACCCAGTTTATAATTATCAGACCTATACAGAAAAAATGATAAAGCGTATAGTTTATTTGTATAAAGGTGACGACCTAAAATATAAAATCTGCGTATATGGTCTTAATTTATTAGGTAATGCCGACCTATATGTCAAATACTCACCTAAAGACAAATTCATTGGTATTATAGACAGCAAAGAGTTCTATTATTTACAAAACCAAAAGTACAAGAAAAAATAACTACGCCTAACACACGGTTTGCCTCAGCCTAGCAGACATCAAAGCAATTGCAAAAGCGGTAGAAACTTTTTTAATTTTTGCTTTGCAATTGCCTAGCAACATTTGTATCTTTATTTAAACATTTCGGTAGACAACGGTTCCAAAACGGCCGAAGCAAGCCGCGAAAACGTTATATGTCAGCGCTAGACGAGAACCATCAAGCTAAGTTTAGACAAAAAATTCAGTTCCCTACTCTACTTCGTGGCGACAACTAAACAACAAAATATTTAGCATCGTATTGACCTCACTAAACTCAATTGACGACAAACTGTGTTTGTTTTACTAAACCTAGAACTCACTAAACGTATTGAACTGTGTTTAAAAAACAAAACGTATTGAACTGTGTGTGAAAAGAGAAACCTTACAATTCGTGACAAATTATAAAATAACAAATTACACTTCGCTCATTTTGTATCGGTAGACGAGAAACTGGTTTTCAAACTAAACGTAGAAAAAAAAGCGCCGAACATATAACACACGCTAAATTCCAGCGGGGCAGAGGTATAAGCATTTGCAAATATTGCCGCTACGCGAAAGACATTTATTTTTCTTTGCAAATGGCAACAAACATTGTATCTTTAAAAAAGCATTTCGGTAGACATTGTTTCAATTCCCGCCGAAATTTTAGCGCGAAAACGTTAGAGTTAATTGGCATTTCGGCAGCGTTATAAGCATTTTGATCACAAGACGTAAGCTGCGTTTGAATTCAGAAAATTTAAAGAAAAAGTTTTTTAATTGCTGCTTTATTTTTTAAAGGCTTCGTTACATAACTTTGTAAAACTTGTTTTGTGGAACAAAACTAAGTAACGAATGGGGCGAGCGTTGAAAGTGCACTTTCATAAGTAAGACACATTGTAGTTACTTATTATGTAACGAAGGTACAGGAAAAATTTTACAAAGTCAATGGAGCGGGACTTGTAAATAAAAATAAAAAGCTTAAGGGAATTAAAAAACTTTGTTTTGTTTTGCTTTAAAAATTTTCTGACCGCTCAAAACAACGCACGCCAATCAGGCTTGATTGGAGTCATAATTTTGATCTATTCAATCTTGCTTGAAAAGGATGCCTACAAATGCCAACACCGTTGAGAGAAGAACGCCGAAATAATTATTGAAATTATATTCGGTCTCAACTAACGCTAACAGGCGGCTAAAACGCAATTTTTTCCTTCTCGTTAGTTCCAACTGCCCAGATATGGAATGAATTATATTTTCACTGGGCAGGTCCTGTTTGTTTCAATTTTTTAGTAATTTAGGTATCAATAAACAAACATTCGGAAACGAAAA
>CAISTO010000308.1 GCA_903888395.1 uncultured Bacteroidota bacterium
AAACAAAAAAACAAATAAAAAAATGGAAAACTTAACACATTGGAAAAAGCTAACCGATCCAAAATATATTGGAAGCTATGACTTTAAACCTGATCAGGAACTTAAAGTAACTATTGAAAAAATAGAAAATGTTAATATTGAATTATTTAATGGCAAGAAGCTTGAAACTAAGAATTGCATCTTGGCCCATTTCAAAGGAGCTAAAAAGCCAATGATTTTAAATAAGGAAAATATGAAAATAATTACAAAGGTAACAGCAACACCATATATTGAACAATGGGTTGGCAAAGAATTAATTTTGTATGTAACTAAAGTGGCTGCATTTGGTTCTATGGTGGATGCTGTAAGAGTTAAATTTATACGATAATGGAAATAGATAATTTAATATTTAGAAGCAGCTCAGTCGGTGGCCTTTGTGGTAAAACTGGACTTGGAGCAACAGGTGAGAAACTTGCAATTAAAACGTATTTGCAGAAGCGTTATGGTAGGTACAAAGAGTTTACGAGTAAATATACTGAAAAAGGTATTGCTTGTGAAGGATCAGCAATAAATGCCTATAATAGCCTATTTGATACAAACTATGTAAAGAACGATACACGAATTTACAATGAGTTTATAACTGGTGAATGTGATATTGATACAGGTGATAGTATAATTGACATCAAAAATAGTTGGGATTTATTTACTTTCCACGATTCTAAAACATCTGATAATAAAATGTATGAATGGCAAGGTCAATGTTATATGGAGCTATACGATAGGCCAATGTTTAAATTAATTTACGTTTTAGAGGATGCGCCTGATTTAAACATATTTAAAGAAATAAACTATGCAGGTGAAATTGAAGAATGGGAAGAGGTGCAAATTATAGCCAATATGGTTTATACTAAAGAATCATTTTTTAGGTTAATAGATACTCAAGGGCTTGGTGGTGATTCTAAAACCGATAAGCTTATAAATAACTTCATTGAAATTCCAATAGGTGAACGAATCCACGCTAAACAGTTTGCTAGGGATTTAGCAAAATACGAATTTATTAAATCAAGAATAATTGAAGCAAGAAACTTTTTAAAATCAATATATAAATAAAATGGAAATAGAAAAAATCAAAAACGAAATAGCAGAACTGCTAACTGATAAAACTTTATCAGAAAAAATTAATTACATTAATGAATTAAGGGAAGCTATTCATAATGAATCGCCTTTTAAAAACGAGCCAGTTGATTATGTAAAATGGGTTTTAGCTGAAGATGTTATTGCTAATGATTACAATCCAAATAAAGTAGCTCCACCTGAAATGGAATTATTGGAAATATCAATTATGAATGATGGATATACTCAACCTGTTGTAACTTTTCCAAATAATGGTAAAATTGAAGTGGTTGATGGATTTCATAGAACTAGAGTAAGTAAAGAATCTAAAATAGTTAGAGAAAGAGTTTTAGGATATACTCCAACTGTAATAATTAGAAAAGAACAAAGCAATAAAAATGATCGTATTGCATCTACAATTAGGCATAATAGAGCTAGGGGTAAACATCAAGTTGATGCAATGAGCGAAATTATATTAGAGCTAAAAAATAGAAATTGGAAAAACGAAAGGATTGCTAGAGAACTTGGAATGGATGAAGAAGAAATATTAAGATTATGTCAAATTACTGGCTTACAAGATATTTTTAAAGATGATGATTTTAGTAAATCTTGGGAAAGTTCTGATTCTATTGCTAATTACGAAATACTTACTGATGATTTATCAGATGAAGAAGTTGAACATTACAGAACTACAAATACAAGTGATCCTGAAAGAATATTTCATACTTTTGAAAAATGGGA
>CAISTO010000309.1 GCA_903888395.1 uncultured Bacteroidota bacterium
AGCGTTTGTGCTAAACTTTGCGATTAATTTGTCATCCATTTTACAATTTATCTATTATCCAATCTGAGGTTCCATCAACAAAAGTTGTTAATTTTGCTCCTACACTATTTTCAATTGCCTTTTTGATTTCATAACCATTACAATTTGGACTAGGTATATTGAAACTCACACCCGCTTCAATATTGCACCTTCTTCCTGATGAGTCTTTCCAAGAAATACTATAAATCTGTTTTTTTGCTGTTATTCTAAAAGCCATAATTTTATTTTTAAAAATTTAATTTATTTGTTTGAAATTGTTTTTTTTAGTTTGTTTATTAATTAATATTTTTTTCTATTACAACTGTTTAAAATAACTGATAAACTTCGTCAATAAACTTAAACATATTTTTAGTATTGAAATTTTTTAAGAGTGCTTCTTTTAAATCAGCTGGAACATTTTCTTGTGATTCGACAGCGTTACCATTTAATACAATTTCCCAATCTTTATTTTCATAAATCCCCATAAATCTGATTTCTCCTAACCATTCTTCATTTTCAACATATGCCTCTGGGATTTCTACTTCAAAAGCATCTAAATATTCGTGTATTGGTTCGAATTCATTTGTATGATATTTAACAATAGCATTATCTTTAACGTTAAAATGAATCACAACATTTTCACCACACTCTGCATATATTTTCTCAATACTATTTGTTACTATTATTTAAATTTAATCTAACCAACTTGGAAATGCTTGTACAAGAAAGTGAGGAAAGTATTTTAATTGTTTTGATGTATCATTTTCATCACTAGTATTCAAATCAAGACTATCAACTGTTGCTATGATGTTATTCTCTAATTTTTTACTACGCTAAATAATAATTCACGGTCTACTGCATATCTCGAGTTCGTTAAAAAATCTGATACTTCATCTTCTGCTTCATTTTCATTTACGCCAAGTAATGATGCTACTTGATCACTTTGGATATCCTTTTCATAAAGAGCACCAAGATTTACATCATTTATTTCAGTTATTCTAATTGTTGGATCGTAATTGAACCAATCATATTCATTTTCTAAAAGCTCATCCAAGCCTGATTGGTTATGTGCCTCCATTAGAATTTCCTCCGTATGATTATACGTGATTTCTTCAACAAGAGAAAACAGTGTATCACGGTCACATTTTGAGGTAAAATCTTCAACTAATTTTGTATTAACATTTAAAGCTAGACTAACATTTGCATAATTTGTAAACCCATATTCTGTATCGGAAACTATTTCAACTTCAATGTTGGTTTCTGTTTTGTCTGCTAAGGAAATCTCAGGAGTTGAAATGGTAGATGTAACGTTTACTGATTTTATAACATATCCTAAGGCATTTGCCCTGTTAATCAAACCAGGGATATTATCAATTCCCCATTGGTTACTTACTACAATTATATTATCATCAATCAATGTAATAGGCTTACCCATATAGTACCTTTTGAAATCCTTTACATCTTCTTTTTTTCTAAAAACTCCATGTATTCCTCCTTGGCATTCATCAGGGAAAGCCGCATTTAATATGTCAAAATCCACGGAGTTATTGCTCACATAATTTTCAATTATAGCCAATGCTAATTTTGAT
>CAISTO010000310.1 GCA_903888395.1 uncultured Bacteroidota bacterium
AAATTTTCATATAATGGTTCCACTAAAGGCACATTGATATGAATTGGTCCCATCACAGGAAACATTGATTTATGTAATAAATTGCTAGTTGCCAATTGCCAATTGCCAGTTGCTAAATTTTGAGAATCAAAATTCAAACTCCCTCTTACATGATTTCCAAATACATTTACTTGGTTAATCATTTGTCCATCTTGTTGATTTAGCAACTCCAAAGGTCTATCTGCAGTTAAAACCACTAAAGGAATTTTTTGGTAAAATGCTTCAGCAATGGCAGGATAAAAATTCAATGCAGCAGTTCCACTGGTACAAATTAAAGCTACAGGTTTTTGCAATTGTTGCGCCATTCCCAATGCCATATATGCTGCACTTCTTTCATCAATGATGGAATAAGTTTTAATGTTTTTGTTTCTATTAAAAGCAAAAACCAAAGGCGCAGATCGCGAACCTGGACAAATAAATGCATGCTCAATTCCAAATTGGCTACAAATTTCCGCTAATATTTTTACGTGATTATTCAAATGCGTTGCAAAGTAATACCAATTGTATTTAAATTTACAATAGCTAATTTAAATTACAATGGTAAATGCTGCAAGGCAGCATAATAAGTAGTTGCTATAATTTTGAATGTTTTGGTTAATAATTTTTCAATGATATTATTTCAATATAAAAATATATTCGCACTAAAATAAAGACAATAATTTAAAATGAAAATACTTTGTGTAGGACGAAATTACAGTGAACATGCTAAGGAATTAGGAAATGCTGTTCCTGAAAACCCAGTAATATTTAGCAAACCAGATACCGCTTTATTAAAAAATGGAGAACCATTTTATATTCCTGATTTTAGTAACGATGTGCATCATGAAATAGAATTGGTAATAAAAATAAATAAAGTAGGTAAAAAAATTCAGAAAAAATTTGCTAGAAATTATTTTTCGGAGATTGGCTTAGGAATTGATTTTACAGCTCGCGACAAACAAAATGAATTAAAATCAAAAGGTTTGCCTTGGGAATTAGCCAAAGCTTTTGATGGATCGGCACCAATTGGAAATTTTATAAATATTGAAAACATTGATTTGAAAAATATTGATTTCAGCCTGCAAAAAAATGGACAATTGGTTCAACAAGGTAATACTTCACAAATGATATTTTCTTTTGAACAAATAGTTAGTTTTGTTTCTCAATATTTTACTTTAAAAGTGGGTGATTTAATTTATACAGGAACACCAGCTGGAGTTAATCAGGTAAACATTGGCGATCATTTAGAAGGATTTATTGGCAATGAATCAATGTTGATTTGTGAGGTAAAATAAATGGTAAAATATTATTTCATTTTATCTAATTATTGAATGAAGTTTTAAATACTATGTTTTCTATGTATCTATGTGGTTCAATTTTTTTTATATGGTAAAATGGAAATTAGGTTTATTGTTTGTTTTCATAATTATTTTGTTTGAAACAAACGCTCAAAATTACCCGCAAAATTATTTTAGATATCCTTTAGATTCTTTACCAAACTTGGTTTCGCCTTTTGGAGGCCTGCGCGATAATCATTTTCACAGTGGCATGGATTTGCGCACAAATCAGCAAGAAGGATTGCCAGTTTTTGCCAGTGCCGATGGATATATTTCACGTATAAAAATTCAAAGTATTGGTTATGGAAAAGCCATTTATATTAATCATCCAAATGGTTTTACCACTGTTTATGGGCATTTGCAAAAATACTCTGGTAAAATAGCTGAATGGATTCATAATTATCAATATAAAAATCAAACATTTGAATTTGATTATGTTTTTGAAAAACCAATTTTATTAGTAAAAAAAGGAGATACCATTGGCTTAAGTGGAAACAGTGGTGGCAGTTCTGGTCCGCATGTTCATTTCGAAATTAGAAATACAAAATCTGAAAAAATTATTAATCCAACTTTATTTGGCATAATTCCCTTTGATACTTTTAATCCAACTATCAAAAAAGTATTTATTTATAAGTTTGTAAGTGATGGATTATTGTTAAAAAAAGAACTTAAAATAGACCAAACTCATACTACAAAACTGAAAGAATTTACAAACGTATTTGTTTATAATAAGCAAATTGAATTAGACGAAGATCAATATGGTTTTGGAATTGAGGCTTACGACTATATTCATAACCAAGAAGACGAAAAAGGTATTTATGAATACAGCTTAAAACATAAAGAAAAGCTGGTTTTTAAGCATACATTGAATCAGTTTGCTTTTAATGAAAGTAAATATATCAATACTCACATTGATTTTCCATTTTATAAAACTGAAAAGGTTCGTATACAAAAATGTTTTATTGATGATGGAAATGAATTTTCTACTTATGAAATTAACAACGAAAAAGGCAAAATTTATTTACCTGCAAATTCATTAGATACGCTAAAATTTGAGGTAATTGACAATAATAAAAATACTTATATTTTATATGTGCCAATTAAAGTAATAATAAAAAAAATAGATATTCAAAAGATAACATATTTAAAGAGTTTAAAAGGAGAAAAAGCATTTTATCCATTAACAAAGAATTCGATAAAAACCAAAGATTTTTTGTTTGAGATTGATGCTAAATCCATTTATGATACAGTTTTTTATAATTTTGGAACATTAAAACCCTTACAAGAACCAGCACAAAGCACAATCTATCGAATATTTAATTCTTCCGCATCACTTCATAAAGCTGCAGATATTGCAATTAAACCATACGGTATTAATCTGAAATTCCAAAACAAATTACTTTTGGCATATTATTTTAAAGATCGTAAAGATTTTAGAAGTGCAGGTGGTGGCTTTGAAAATGGCATGGTAAGAGGTAAAGCCAGTAGTTTTGGACATTATTTTGTAACTATTGACACCATTGCGCCTACTATTAAACAGATATTTTTAAATACTGAGGAGGCCATCAACGATAGTTTACATTATTATTTTGAAATAAAAGATAATTTTAGTGGATTAGGAAAATATGAAGGCTTTTTAAATAATGAATGGATTTTATTGGATTTTGATGCCAAAAGCAATCTTTTAACTTACCATTTTGACGAAGTATGGAAAAAACAAGTTGCTGATAACAAACTCAGTAAATTAAATAATACAGCTATAATAAAACCAGAATTACTTATTCGTGTTACTGATAAGAAAGGAAATGTGGCAGAAAAATCATTTGAAATGCCAATTACATTCTAATTATTTTAACAATTTTAAACCAAAACTAACTACAAAAATGATTACACTTAAGGAAGGTGATAAAGCACCTGCATTTTCAAGCACTAATGAAAAAGGAGAAGCAGTTTCATTAACAGATTTTAAAGACAAAAAATTGGTTTTGTATTTTTATCCAAAAGATTCAACCCCTGGCTGCACTTCCGAGGCATGTGACTTAAGAGATAATTACCATGTTTTCAAAGAGCAAGGTTACGAAATTTTAGGTGTTAGTCCTGACAGTGCGGCTTCACATATTAAGTTCATTTCAAAATACGAATTACCATTTAGTTTATTAGTAGATATTGATCATTCAGTAGCTGAAACTTTTGGAGCCTGGGGTGAAAAAAGTATGTATGGAAAAAAATATATGGGCATTTTAAGAAGTACTTTTGTAATAAATAAGCAAGGAATTATTGAAAAAATAATAGAAAAGGTAGATACCAAAGCTCATTCCAAACAATTGATTTAGTTTATAATAAAAAAATAAACAAATTTTTTTAAAAAAATATTGGGGAAGTTATTTGTATTATTAATTATTTCTAATACTTTCACTTCAAATTTATAGAAATTATGACAACCCAATTTATAAGTAAAATGAATAAAACCGAAGCTGGTTTTCATATATTAATGATATTATCAAAAGCTGATGGTAGAATAGACACATCTGAAAGTGAAGTATTATTTGAGTTTTTAGAAAAAAACTTCAAGGAACCAGTTGACTTAATCAAAGAACAAGCATTTTTAATGGCTTATCCATTAGATTCCGTTATGGATCATTTTTTAGAAACAGCCGAACATTTTTTTAAGATTTCTAATGTAGTAGAAAGAAATAAACTAATTCAATTTGCTATGAAAATATGCATGGCAGATGAAAAAATGGAAATTCAAGAAAATAAATTTATCAATGCATTATATGATGCTTGGGGTTTAGAATAAATATTCTAATCATATTTTTAAACCAAAAAATCGCTTTTTTAGCGATTTTTTTTATGCGTAACTGTTTGGCTTTATTTGATTTCAAAAAATAATTATATTTTTTTTGAATAATACTTGTATTAGTAAATAAGAAAATTATATTTGCACCCCCTTTAAACGGGAAAAGTCCCAAGCGGCATTGTCTGATGGTTAATTTTTCGATTCAACCCGCTCAGCAAATTGTATTTTATATTCTTTGTTAAAATATTTTTTGTTGCGCATTTGTTTTGCTCGATTATTCATCTACCTTTGCAGCCCTTAAAAAAAGGTTTATAAGTATTTAATTAATATGCCAACTATACAACAGCTTATTAGAAAAGGTCGTACCGATGTGGTTTTTAAAAGTAAATCACCAGCACTTGACAACTGTCCTCAACGTAGAGGTGTTTGTACTCGTGTTTATACTACTACGCCAAAAAAACCAAATTCAGCAATGCGTAAAGTTGCTCGTGTTCGTTTAACCAACGGAAATGAAGTTAACGCATACATTCCTGGAGAAGGTCACAACTTACAAGAACATTCAATTGTTCTAGTACGTGGTGGTCGTGTAAAAGATTTACCGGGTGTAAGATATCACATTGTTCGTGGTGCATTGGATACCGCAGGTGTTGAAGGAAGAACACAACAAAGATCTAAATATGGAACTAAACGTCCTAAACCAGGAGCAGCTCCTGCAGCAGACGCCAAAGGCAAAAAGAAGAAATAATTTAGTAGCTAGATAAGCGATAGATTACAATGAGAAAATCAAAACCTAAAAAACGCATTTTAACACCTGATCCAAAGTTTAATGATACTTTGGTTACAAGGTTTGTAAATAATATGATGTGGAGCGGAAAGAAGAATACTTCTTTTACCATATTTTATGATGCATTAGATAAAGTAGAAGCAAAATTGCAAGAACGCGGAATCGATGTATGGAAAAAAGCATTAAACAACATTATGCCTTCTGTTGAGGTAAAAGCAAGAAGAGTTGGAGGGTCTACCTTTCAAATTCCTATTGAAGTACCTGCTGATAGAAAAGTTGCTGTTGGAATGAAATGGTTAATTTTATATGCTCGTAGACGAAGTGAAAAATCTATGTCAGATAAATTGGCTGCTGAAATTATTGCTGCTTCAAAAAACGAAGGTGCATCAGTTAAGAAAAGAGAAGATACGCATAAAATGGCTGACGCCAATAAAGCATTCTCTCATTTTAAGTTATCATAATAATTAAAAAAGAGTAAATATAATGTCTCGCGACTTAAAATATACAAGAAACATAGGAATTGCAGCTCATATTGATGCGGGTAAAACCACTACAACTGAGCGTATTTTGTACTATTCTGGAGTTAACCATAAAATTGGTGAAGTTCATGATGGTGCTGCTACTATGGACTGGATGGTTCAAGAACAAGAAAGAGGTATAACAATTACTTCTGCGGCCACTACCGTTTTTTGGAAGTACCGTGATCAACAATACCACATCAATATTATTGATACTCCTGGTCACGTTGATTTTACAGTTGAAGTTAACCGTTCTTTGCGTGTTTTGGATGGTTTAGTATTTTTATTTAGTGCTGTTGATGGTGTTGAGCCTCAATCTGAAACTAACTGGAGACTAGCAAATAATTACAATGTAGCTCGTATCGGTTTTGTTAATAAAATGGATAGAGCAGGTGCTGATTTTTTAATGGTTGTGAAACAAGTTCGCGACATGTTAGGAAGCAATGCAGTTCCATTACAATTACCAATTGGTGCTGAAGACAATTTCACTGGAGTTATTGATTTAATCAATTTCAGAGGAATGGTTTGGAATGAGCATGATAAAGGTATGACTTACAAAGAAGTTCCAATTCCAGCAGATATGATGGATGAGGCCTTAGAGTGGAGAGAAAAATTATTAGAAGCAGTTTCAGAATATGACGATAATTTATTAGTTAAATTTTTTGATGATCCTTCTTCAATTTCTGAAAGAGAAATATTAGATGCCTTGCGTAAAGCTTGTTTAGATATGAAGATTGTACCTATGGTATGTGGTTCTTCTTTTAAAAACAAAGGTGTTCAAACAATGTTGGATTTAGTAATGGAATTAATGCCTAGTCCAATGGATAGAAAAGAAGTTATTGGTACTAATCCTGATACTGGTTTAGAGGAAACTCGTAAACCAGATTACAAAGAGCCTTTTGCCGCTTTAGCATTTAAAATAGCAACTGATCCTTTTGTTGGTAGATTAGCATTTATTAGAGCATATTCAGGTAAATTAGATGCTGGTTCTTATGTACTAAATAACAGAAGTGGAAATAAAGAACGTATTTCACGTATTTTCCAAATGCATGCTAACAAGCAAAATCCAATTGAAAGTTTAGGCGCTGGTGATATTGGAGCTGCAGTTGGATTTAAAGATATAAAAACAGGTGATACGCTAAGTGATGAAAAATTCCCAATAGTATTAGAATCAATGAATTTCCCTGAACCAGTTATTGGTTTAGCGGTTGAACCTAAAACTCAAACTGATTCTGATAAATTAGGTATGTCATTGGCTAAATTAGCTGAAGAAGATCCTACATTTCGTGTTAAAACAGATGAAGATTCTGGTCAAACAATTATTTCTGGAATGGGTGAATTACACTTGGAAATTATTGTTGATAGATTAAGACGTGAATTTAAAGTTGAAGTTAACCAAGGTGCTCCACAAGTTTCATATAAAGAAACTATAACAGTTCCAGTTACTCACAGAGAATCATATAAAAAACAATCAGGTGGTAGAGGTAAGTTTGCAGATATTCAATTTGAATTAATTCCTGGAGATCCAGAAAAATCAGGTTTAGAATTTGTAAATGAAATAGTAGGTGGATCAATTCCAAAAGAATTTATTCCTTCTGTAGAAAAAGGCTTTAAAGCAGCAATGAATAATGGTGTTTTAGCTGGATTTGCAGTTGAAAGTTTAAAAGTAAGATTATTTGATGGATCATTCCACGCAGTGGATTCAGATTCAATGAGTTTTGAACTTTGTGCTAAAATTGCTTTCAAGGAAGCATCTAGAAAAGCAAAACCTGTATTACTTGAACCAATTATGAAATTAGAAGTTTTGACCCCAGAAGAAAATATGGGAGATATAATTGGTGATTTAAATAGAAGACGTGGACAATTAGAAGGAATGGATAGTAGAGCAGGAGCACAAGTAGTAAGAGCAAAAGTGCCTTTAGCAGAA
>CAISTO010000311.1 GCA_903888395.1 uncultured Bacteroidota bacterium
ATGCCAATAATTACAATTCCTGTTCCAAAAGCTTCATGCATATTGGTCCAAAAAAGTTGAATAATTGGGAGTAAATAAATCAGTTTTTTATGGTTTTGAAACCGCGTTAATAAGTAAATAAATACTAGTGTAAATAAGTGTGAAAACATTTCTGGCCTACCAATAATACGATTGCTGGAAGCAGCCAAAAACACAAAACTGCAAATTAAAATTAAGCTGTTAGCCCAAGTTTTATCAAGGAAATTCTTGTTTTTGAAATTTACTAATTTTAAAATAAAATATAACAATGTTACTGTAACCAACGCTTGAATAACATAGATAAATTCGAAGCCGAAAGCTTTTGTACAAAGAGAAATTAATACTTCAAATCCCCATTTAATATTGATCCATTTGGTACCAAAATATGTAAAGGAAAACACATCAGTAGTGGGAATGCTTTTATTGGCTAAAATCCAATCGCCAGTAGCTAACTGCCACCACAAATCAGGTTCTTTGATGGCTTTTAAACTGAGCACAATTCCAACTGAAAATAAAAGGATTTTACCCAATAAAGCCAATGGTTTTATCCATTTACTTTCATGAGTAATTTCAATAGTAGTTGATTTAACTGAATTGGATTTTGTTTTCAATGCTTTTATAAATTTAAAGTGTAAAAAATTTATCTAATTACCACATCAGTAATTAGCTGCTGATTGGCTTCAGTATTTACCAAAGCCATAATTTTTCCACGTTGGTAAAGCAATTCATTTCTTAAAGCATTTGATTCTATTTTTAGGTATAAAACAGTTCCTCTAAACTTAATTTCGGTAGTGTTTTTAGCTATCATAGCACCCACTAATTTTTCCCAATTATTAATAATATTTAGTTCCGCTAATTTATTATCTAAATGTTGATGTTGTAAAAAATCGGAAATAGCATTTTTTATGGTGTGTTCATGTGATTTTTTAGGCGTCATCATTTGGCTTATTAGGCAACAATTATACTACATAATTTTATTTTATAAATAGGTAATTTTGAAAAATTTGACTATTTTTTCAGTTAAATTCTTCATTATATTTTGATTTGTGTAAAACATTTACAGAGAAAATAAAGCAAAATATTGCAAATTTGTAGCTTATTATTACACATATTGAGCTTATTAATCAGGTTATATAAACCACTTCTTACTTTTATTTTTTGCTTTGCAATGCTTTTTAATTCAATGGCTCAAACCATTAATTGGAAAAAACAGAACGAATGGGTTGACAGTGTTTACGCTACTTTAAACACCGATCAAAAAATTGCGCAGCTGATAATTATAGCTGCATTTAATAATAAAGATAAAGCGCATATTCAAGATATAGAATGTCATGTTAGAGAACTTGGTGTTGGAGGCTTAATTTTTTTTAAAGGAAGTCCTTATAGGCAAGCTGTACTAACTAATCAATACCAAAAACTTTCAAAAATCCCTTTATTTATAAGCATTGATGGCGAATGGGGATTAAATATGCGTTTGGATAGTACGCCAGTCTTTCCCCGTCAAATGGTTTTTGGAGGTGCAAATAGAACAGATTTAACCAAACAATTTGGGGTTATTGTAGGCAAACATTGTAAGCGAATGGGCATTAACTTTAATTTTGCTCCAGATGTAGATGTAAACAATAACATGAATAATCCGGTTATAAACGACCGAAGTTATGGTGAAAATAAATACATAGTAGCTAAAAATGGAATTGCATACATGCAAGGAATGCAAAGTGCAAATATCATTGCCTCGGCAAAACATTTTCCAGGACATGGCGATACAGAAACTGATTCACATTTTGGTTTGCCAGTTATTAAAGGAAACCTAAAGCGATTAGACAGTTTGGAATTATATCCATTTAAGGAATTAATTGATAATGGTTTAACAGCAATGATGTCGGCACATTTATATGTTCCAGCTTTAGACAGTACAGAAAATTTGGCCTCTTCTATTTCTCCAAAAATAGTAACTGAATTGCTTCGCAATCAAATGGGTTTTGATGGTTTAATTACTACTGATGCATTAAACATGAAAGGTGTAAGCAGTTATTATGAACCTGGTGAACTTGCAGCAAAAGCATTGACCGCAGGCAATGATATACTATTAATGGTGGAAGATGTTCCAATGAGCATTGCTTTTATAAAAGATTATTTGAATCGTGGATTGATTGCTCAAAGTCAATTAGAACAAAGTTGTAAAAAAATATTAACAGCAAAATATTGGTGTGGTTTGAATAAATACAAGCCAATAATTCTTGAAAATTTAACCAATGATTTGAATAATATTGAGAACGATTTACTGATTAAACAAATAGTAAAAAATGGTGTGGTGGTAGCCAAAAACCTCGATAAAATTATTCCAATTTCAAACCCTGAACAATACAAAATAGCTTGTATAAATGTAGGTTCAGCCCAACTTAGTGAATTTCAATTACAGTTAAATAATTACATAAAAGCCGACTATTATTCCATTGATAAAAACGATTCGAAAGAAAGTTTCGACACATTACTTTCAAAAAGTGATTACTATAATTTAATCATTATCTCTATTCACAACACAAGCCGATATGTAAGTAAAAATTTGGGGCTTACCCAAGCCCAAATTGATTTTATAATTGCAATTGGTTTAAAGCATAAATGCATTTTAGTGAATAATGGAAATCCTTATATTTTACAGTATTTTAACATGTTTAAGAACGTAGTAGTAGCCTATGAAGATTTGCCTTTATACAATCAAATAGCTGCGCAAATAGTGGGTGGAGGAATAAATGCAAAAGGAAAAATGCCTGTTTCGGTTACCAGTTATTTCCCATTAGGAAGTGGAGTAGAAACTGTAGCTTTAAATAAATTTGAATATGTATATCCAGAAGAAATAAAAATTAATAGCCTTAAACTGAATAAAATTGATAGCATTGTAAACAATGCAATTGCACTGAAAGTCATGCCAGGATGTCAAGTTTTTGTGGCCAAACAAGGAAAAGTTATATATAACAAATCATTTGGTTACCATACTTTTGATAGCATTCAATCAGTAAAAAATAACCATATATATGATGTAGCTTCATTGACAAAAATTCTGAGTACAACACTTGCCATCATGAAACTTTATGAAGAGAAAAAACTCAAATTAGACGATAAAATTGGGTTTTATTTACCTTTCCTAAAAGGTAGTAATAAAGAAAAAATAAAAATATTTGAACTATTAACTCACCAAGCCGGTTTAGTTCCTTTCATTCCATTTTACAAAGCTAGTTTGCTGCCAAATGGCAAATTGAATCCTACTATTTACAGTGATTCAATTCACGATGATTTTTCAATAAAAGTTGCAGATAATATTTACATCAACAAAAATTATGAAAAGGTAATTTGGACCACAATTGCCGAAAGCGATTTAAAGAAAACTGGAGAATATGTATACAGTGATTTAGGATTTATGATGCTGCGCAAAATAGTAGAAATTATTACTAATCAAGATTTTGAAAGCTATTTGCAAAACAGTTTTTACAAACCATTGAATTTATCGAGTATGATATTTAATCCTCTAAAAACTATCAATAACGATTGGATTGTTCCTACTGAAATTGATTCTGTTTTTAGAAAACAAATGATAAAAGGATATGTTCACGATCCTGGTTCAGCCATGCTTGGTGGAGTTAGCGGACATGCTGGTTTATTTGCCAATGCAAATGACGTAGCCATAATTATGCAAATGCTTTTAAACAAAGGATTTTATGGAAATAGCCATGTTTTAAAGGCAAGTACTATTGAAACATTTACCAATAAATACAGTAAAAATAGTCGCAGAGGTTTAGGATTTGATAAGCCAGAAACTGATCCATTAAAAGACAGTCCAACAAGTAAAATGTGTAGTTTTAAAACATTTGGCCATCAAGGATTTACAGGAACATGCACTTGGGTGGATCCTGAAAACGAATTGGTTTATGTGTTTTTAAGTAATAGAATTTTCCCAACAGCCGAAAATAAAAAGTTTGGCGAATTAAGTGTAAGAACAAAAATTCAAGATGCTATTTACGAAGCGTTGAAATAAGTTACATACCTTTATATGGGTTCGTTAAGCATGAGAAGTGTAATTTTTAGTTAAAAACACAAATAAAAAAGGCTCAATAATTTTTAATTATTGAGCCTTTTTTATTAAAGTAAATATTTATTTAACTATTGAAGTTAAGGGATTTCTGATTCCACTCATTTCTAGTAAATCTACTTTAATACTTCCAACAAAAATATCACTTTCAACACGAACAGGTATTTTATTGTCATCGTCAGTAACCCAAAGTGTAAGGGCTTCATTGTCTTTAAATACGCGGCCTTCAATTAATTGAGGCTTTACTTTTATGGTTTTAAATGTGCCTAATTCTGATTCTATAATTTCGCGTTTTTCAAATTTAAAACGCAACTCATAAGTTTTTCCATCCAAATAAAATGGTACTGGAAAAATATCACCTGGTTTAGCATTTGTCATGTCTAAACTTCTAGCATAATAAATAGCGCTAATAATATCTTGAGTATTGGTAACAATTTCAGTTTTTCCTCTTTTACCAGAAGCAGTTTTTCCCGCATGATCAAATATTATAAAATCAGAATCAGTATATTTCCCCTCTTTAATTTTTTTAGTTGCTTTTAAAGGCACTAAAGCTTCTTGGTCTATATAACTTTCAAACTCATCTTTTACCTTAAACATCATGTCAACTAAACCAGCTGATTTACCATTTACTTTAACGTAGTAAGTGTTTCTGTTATTAACTAATTGCGGATTAGCATCAATACTAAAATAAGCTTTTCCTCCATCTAAAGGACCATAATGCACTCTATAAGTAAGTTTTTCGCCAAAGGTAAAAGCATTGTTTATTTTTTTTGCTTTAGCTAAAACATCATCTAACTCGGTGTGAAATGCAGTTTTTTGTGGCATAAATGAACACAAAATCAATAGCGAAATAAAACCTATATTTTTCATAATTGTATATTTATAAATCCATGCTTACAAAACATGAGCCAAAGAATTTATTTAGATCATTCATATTATTTACCTTTTAGTAAATAATATGTTAATCCTTAATAATCTTACTTATAAATTGTTCTTGATCGTTATATAGTTTTATTAAATAAATTCCGCTTTTAAAATTACTTAAGTCTAATAATTGAATATTACCAACTTTTTTACCCGTAATAATTTCTTTTCCACTGTAATCATAAATTGAATAATTTAACTCCAATTGAGATTCAATATTAAATAATCCATTAGTTGGATTTGGATAGATTTTAAATTTATCCTTGGTAACATTTTCAGTTTTAGTTGTATATTTTAAATCTAAATCATCACTAAAATTACTACAACCATTAGTTGAATCAACCCTTAATTTGTATACACCAAATTTTGAAGTTGCATAGTATTTATTGGTAGCTCCTGGTATTTCAATATTACTGTAATACCAATGATTGGCAGTCAATGAAGATGAAATAAGTACTTTACCATCAAACAAAGTAACAATAGGTTTTTCAGGGCTTTGCAATACGTTTACACCTTTTACTATTGAATCTTGGCAACCATTTGTAGTGGAAACAACTAATTTGATATTATAATTTCCAGATTTATTATAGGTTTTATTATTTGGAATTGTTGCAGTTGAATTTGTATTGTCACCAAAATCCCATTTAACATTATTTATAAAACCAGCACTTGCATCTTGAGAAGCATTATTTATTTCAAAACTGTTATCATTTAAACATTGATTTAAATTATTGACAACAAAATCTGCTTTAGGTTTTACACTATTTATATTGAAAGAATTATTTACGCTTTCAATACAACCTCCAGGGCCACTAGCAATAAGATTTACATTTATTGACCCAGTATAATTATAGGTATGAATCGGATTAGCAATATTTGAATAAAATCCATCACCAAAATCCCATGCAAATGTATATCCAACATTGTTCGAATCATTTACAAATTCTATTTCCATAGAATCACAATAAATATTTTTCACAATACTTGTAAAAGTAACATTAGAATCTTTAAAATAAACATTTACATCGTCATAAGCTGCATAACAAGGACCAATTGGGTCATTTGTTGTCAATGAAATAATGATTGATTTAGCAGCTAAATCGGCAGCGCTAGGAATATATTTTGTAGATAAAGAAGATGAATCAATAAATGAACCAGAACCATTTAAAGTAACCCAAAGGGAATTTGTTGGAAAACCAGCTTTTGTTCCAATAATATCAACCGAAGTAGCATATGAACAAGTATAAATATCCCTACCAGCATTTACAGTTGGTGGAACATTAACAGTTACTTCCAATGAATCGCTTGCAATACCACATAATCCAAAAGGATCGTTACTGGTATAAGTTATAAAAAACGAGCCATTAGCAATTTGAGAATCTGTAGGAAAATAATCAACTATTGAATCAGTAGATGAAAATAAAGAATTCGTTGATGACGTCCAAGTGCCAAAAGTAGAGGAACCTCCAATTAATCCAACTAATTTTACTACATTATTTCCACAAATTACTTGGTCAAGTCCTGCATTAATTGTTGGTAATTGATTGATTGTTATAACTACAGTGTCTCTAACAGCAAAACATTGTCCATCTTTAAAAATTAAGCTAACAACTCCAGCCAATTTATCTGTTGCAGACAATATATATTTTGTGATGAGTGCCGTATCGCTTGTAAATGTTCCTGTTCCTAATGTGTTCCAAGATACATTTGTAGGCGAACCACTGATGGTTCCAACTAATGAAATAGTGTCGCTACTCGCACAAATGATTTGATCTGCTCCTGCGTTTACAATTGCCGCTGGATTTATAGTAACTACCAAAGAATCTGCAGTTGCGCTACAAGGCCCAAGCGGATCATTACTAGTATAAGTTAATACTAAAGATCCATTTGCTATTTCTGTTGGTGTTGGAAAATAATTTGTAATTGCTGTTAAAGATATAAATGTACTGTTTGTTGATGATGTCCAAGTTCCGGAGCTAGCAGACCCCCCTATTGTTCCTGTAACTATTGCAGGGCTGCTTCCACAAATAAATTGATCTGGTCCTGCATCTACAGTAGCTAATGGATTAATTGTAATTGTCAAAGTATCGCTAACTGAATTACATGGGCCTAATGGATTACTTGAAGTTAAAATCAAATCCACTGAACCTGCTGCTTTATCTGTTGCAGAAAATTTATAATTTGTTACAAGTGATGTTGTACTAGTAAAAGTCCCTGTGCCTAAAGTTCTCCATGAACCTGTAGATACTGATCCACTAACACTTCCCGCTAATGAAACGCTATCATTACTTGCACATACTGTTTGATCTATTCCCGCGTTAGCAACCGCTAATTGATTGATTGTTAAAATCATTGCATCAACAACATTTTGACATGTGTTGCTAGGGTCAAAGTTTGTAATAGTTAATCTAACTGAACCTAAAATATTGTCGGCTAAACTTGGAGTATAAGTAGGTTTCAATGCATTTACATCTGAAAATGTTCCAGTGCCATTCGTGGTCCAAGTAATGGTACCACTCGTTGCCGTTGTTGATGCATTTATAAAAATGTTATTATTTATACAAATGGTTTGATCAATACCAGCAAAAATAGTAGCAGTTGGTTTAAATGTAATGGTCATGGTATCTACTGCTTGGTTACAAGGCCCTGCAGGATCATCGGTAGTATATAAAATTTTCACAAAACCAATAAATTTGTCTATTGTACTTGGTAAATATTCTGCAGTTTTTCCTACTATATTTTTGAAAGTACCCGTTCCTAATGTACTCCAAGTTGCTGCATTTGCTCCATTACCATAGTCACCTATTAAGTTTACTTTAGCTACATTACTACAAACAGATTGATCAACACCAGCATCTGAAAATGCAGGAGCTATTAATGCAACTATTAATGAATCTTTTGCTGCATCGCAAGATCCAATAGGATCATTAGTTGTATATGTTAACACCACAAATCCATTTAATACTTCAGTTGGCGTTGGAAAATAATCTGTGATTGCAGTGAAAGAAATAAATGTACTATTAGTTGATGATGTCCAAGTTCCTGAAGTTGCTGAACCACCTATTGTTCCTATAATATTCACAGAACTATTGCTACAAATAACTTGATCTGGTCCAGCATCAGCTGTTGCCTTTGAATTAATTGTAACTATCATAGTATCGTTAGCTGAATTACAAGGGCCAATAGGGTCCTTTGATGTTAAAATTAATTTTACAAATCCAACAGATTTATCATTTGAAGATAATATATAATTAGTAACTAACGATGATGAATTTGTAAATAATCCTGATCCAAGCGTTCTCCATGAACCTTTAGTTACAGCACCGCTGATATTTCCAATTAAAGAAACAGTGTCATTACTTGAACAAACTGTTTGATCTAATCCCGCATCAGCAATTGCTAA
>CAISTO010000312.1 GCA_903888395.1 uncultured Bacteroidota bacterium
ACCGAAATAGATTTATTAAGTGCATTAGTTGAAGTTGATTTTGAGGTGACTGTAATAGATAATGAGTAAGAGCCAGTTTTCTTTAATCCAGGTAAATTCAAACTTAAACTTGAAGTAGTTAAACTAGTATCCAACTTAAAGATTTGCTTAGAACTATCTGTCCAATTTACCAATATTGAATAAAGTATGCCTGCAGATGGGAGTTTTGAACTAACCGATATAACTAGCGGTAATGTATCGGCTACATTATAAGTTCCGGTATCAAGATTCGTTGTGAATTTTATTGTTTCTTCTTGAACAACAGGAGTTGGTGGTGTAGCAGGAACTTCTGTTTTACTACAAGCAAATACAAATAGAATTACCAAAGCAAATATTATTTTTTTCATAAAATTTAAATAAAGAGAAATTACAGCTTTACCATTTTAAATTGATAGGATATTTTATTATCAGTCGAGCTTACTTTAATTACATAAGTTCCTGCTGATAGTTGACCTAAGTATATTGGCATCCCTGGTGTTAGATTTTGTTTAGTTGCCACTTTAGCTCCATTTGCCATATCAAATACATCTAAGTTTAGGCTTTGGTATCCTTTGACCACAAAATCAAAATAGAGTTGATTGACAAATGGGTTAGGTGTTAATTTAATAAACTCATTTGAGCTTAAGTTAATTAGATCAGTAATTATAAAGTAGTAAGGGTTACTGAAAATACTAGTACATCCATTTTGAGTGGCCTTAACAGTATAAGAACCTGGTGTAGTTGGTTTAAACTTTTGTGTAGTGTCCGTCAATGCTACTCCGTCTTTGTACCAGACGTTACCTATGCTGGAATTAGAGACAAGGCTATTGGAGGTATCGCGAGAAATTACAGGGATTGTTGGCTTAGGTATTATAGTGTATATGATTTTATACTCTGCACTTTCAAAAAAATCATTCTTTAGTTTAAATATAACAGTATCTGATCCAGTAGCATTGGCTGTATAACTTGCAGTTGAGTCGGCAATACTAATTTTCCCTTTCTGTGCTTGCTTAACAATACTCATGCCAATAGGCACTTTTATTAACTGTGTCTTTGCTGTTTCACCTTCACAAAGTTTAATATTAAATTCATTAGCAATAGGATAAACTAAACTATCAAATCTATTGAAAATGACTTTCGTTGTATTATTGTTTGTACTTTGATCATTTACTGTCATAAATAAACTATACCTTTTTATCGGGTCGGATTTCACAAATAAATACATTTGTTTACTTAAAAGAGAATCAAATTTTATAGTAGATGGATTAAATCTATTTTTACCATCATTAATCCAAACCCTTTCTTTTAATGGCTGTCTTGGCACACCATACCCATTTTCTTTAAATACAAGATCAGGATATCCATCAAAATTGATATCTACTTTTTTAGGGTCAATATAAAAAAATAAAGATGTGTCATGGTAAGTTGATTTAAAGGGCATAATCGTATCAAACTTAGTTAGATCATTTGTATAAAATTTTGTATTCCATTTATTTGCAATACTACTTGAATTAAATTGACCTTCAGTCCTAAATACTAAATCAGGCTTCGATCTCGTTTTACTTTCAAATGTAAAAATTTGAGCGCTTCCATATAATTCACCATTTGCAAATGGTCCAACTTGTGCAAAAAATCCAATCTCCCAAATATTATTCACCAGATCTAATAAAAAACATTGGGCCTGTGGCTTTCCATTAACAAAAAAATCTCTATAAGGAGGTCCTAATAATTCTAATTCGGGATCATCATCGGTATTAATGAATTTTAGTGAAAATGGTGCAAAGTTTCTATTTGTTTGTCCAATTTGCATTTGTGAAAATCGACCACCCCCTTCGTTTTTAAAAATTTTAACCCCAATAAAACTTCCACTTACGGCGATATCCAAATCCCCATCATTATCGTAATCAGCAATATCATGTCCGTGATAATATGCTTTTATATCAGTTAAGCCAATAATTTCTGTTTTCTTGAATCCATTGACTGTTCCTTTAAAATATATATTAAATGCCATCCATTTTCTGAAGTCTGGGTCCCCTTCTTTTCCATGATCAATCACAAGTATATCTTTAATCCCGTCATTATCTATATCTTCATAATAATATGGTGGATTAGGTGCCTCTACATCATAATATCCACCTAACATCTCTTGTGTAACTTCTTTTATGTATCCGCTGTCTAGTTTTAATTCAAATAATCTATAAAACTCCTTAGTAGGTCCAATTACTTGTGTGTAGTTTGCTAGCCAATATTGTTTACCATTTTTTTCAAAAAATAAATCTCCAAATTCGGAATAAACACTTCCAGTCGTTTCATTTAGTATACTTCCATTTGGAGATAAAATAGGAAATGGTTTTTGAAGAATCGCAGCCTTTTCTCTAATAATTTGAGAAGTGGCAGAAATTGAAATAAAAAAACATATAATACCCAAAGCAAAGATTACTTTTTTCACAAATTAAAATGGTTGTTTATAAGATTGGGAAATAAAACCAAACCCGTTATCATTTCTTTGGAATTCAAAACGATCCCCCATGTTTTTAAAATAAATATTGCCATAATATTTAAAAAAGATATCTTTTTTTCCATCTGCATCAACATCGCCAGTCATCAAATCACCTGGATTGGGATTACCCCCACCTGGTGGATAAAAAGGCCCGGCAGAATTTAATGGTAAATAAAAATGGTAACTATCATTTGGGAACCATTTTTCCGTCACATCTGTAAATGTTGCATCTTTATTATTAATCCAAAGCTGAACCATTGTTTCACACTTTTCAGTACTTGATAATACAGTTCCATCAAGACCCCAAGAATATTTATTTAAAACTATATCTTGAAACCCATCATTATTAATATCAAAAAATGCAATACTCTGTGTGCCATTTAATTTGCGGCTTGACACATTCCATTTTGCCTGAATTACTTTGTTCTGTAAAATTAATTCCTTAGACCAATTTCCATTATTTACATTCATAAATACTCTAGGAGATGCTCCATTTATAATTGGCGGAGTTTGATTATCAATATAATCACGTTCACCAATTAAAATATCAGGAATACCATTATTATCTAAATCTGAAATATAACTTGTACCCTGATCACCTTGAAGCCCTAAGCTGGGAAATTGTATTTCTTTACTGGTAAAATCTTTATTTAAATAGGTTAAAGTGTGAAGGCTATTAGACAAGCCAGTTGATTTATTTACTACAATTACCGAGCTTTTCCACAAATCAGGCAAACCATCTCCATTAAAATCACCAGATGATGTCATTTGAGAGTGTGCATTTGTAGGAAAAATACGCATTTCATAATTTAACCAACCTTTAGAAACTAATAATATATCATAAGCACAGTACATATTACTAAAATCAAGTTTAGGAAATTCCATATTCCCCACTTCAAATAATAAATCAGGGATACTATCTTTATTGAAATCTACAATATTTAAACTTTCTCCAACCTGAATGGACTCTCCATCCCCCCATTTTCGAATTACATTCGTATAAAATTTTCTTAAGCTATCATTTATAACTATATCATTAACGTCTATGGTTTTTATATAACTAGAGCCAGAATATTTATAAATATTTAAAATAAAACCATTGTTACCCATTGTATAATATATTTTATCTGGCTTAGCATCTCCATCCATATCCCACCATTTAAATGAATTGTTTCCACTTGGTTTTGTCCAATCAACAATTGGCTTATTATTTAAAAAGCTATTAGCAGAAATAAATTCTTTGATACTAAATCTATTTAAAGTGATTGTTTTACTTAATGTATTGCTAGAAGTTTTTTTGGAAGTAACTGTAACACTTAAATTATATTGAGCGGGATTTGCAAATCCAGGGATTTGTAAAAATAAATTAGTCAATGAAAGAGTGGTATCTAATTTATATACTTCTTGAGAATTGTCATTTCTAACTACTTGAATAGAATATATCAATCCACTAGGCGGCAATGTGGTAGATACATTAATTGAAAGCGGCAATGTATCAATTATATTATTTGATAATGTTAATGTATCTGCACTTGTTGTGAATTTTATAGCTTCTTCCTTAACAACCACCACAGGTGGAGTTGCAGGAACCTCTGTTTTACTACAAGCAAATACAAATAGAACGCCCAAAGCAAAGATTACTCTTTTCATAGTTTAAGTTTTAATCTAACCTTTGGGGGTATAGTGAAGTTAGATATATTAACAGATATAAATAATTATTTAACTAGATTTAAAATGCTTTTGGCATAAGGGTCAAATTGATAATAATCTGTTTCTATAAATTTATTGCCTTTTCTAATAAAAACAGACTTAATCATTACATCGGCATTTCCATCTCTTTTTAAGCCTCCTGCATCATCAGTGTAACTAAAATCCTTTAATCCATCCCCATTAAAATCAAAGTATATAAAATATTTTTTCCAGTTGCCTTTTCGAGGATTATTGATATTGTATTCAAAGTAAGTTCTATCAATATTAAAACTGCCATCCTTTTGTTGAATGTATACAAGAATGTCCCATGGGGCCCAATTATAATTTTTTGTTGCATCATTCTGAGAGGTTAAGGCTACAATATCAATAAGTCCATCTCCATTTAAATCATCTGCAATGCAGTCTTGAATTGTGGTTAATATATTATCTGAAGTATAATTAAAAGGAAGTTTTATTAATCCATTATTATTAAATCTTCCTTTACCTTGATTTACCAAAATTCTTTGCTGGTCAGAAGATTGTGAATTCTTATTGAAATGTGTTTCTCCTGTACCAATTAATACATCATTTTGCCCATCTTTATTAATATCTATAATACGAGCTGTATATGCACTACCGGCAACACCTGTAACTATATCCCCAAAACCATTATTTGCTTTAACCCCAAAATTATTAAAATCACCAACAAATGTTGCATGACCATCTGTTTTAAAATAAGGAGGTTGATTTATTCCCCAGTAAATATAAACAAACATGTTTTCTACTAAAATTAAATCGGGAATCCCATCTCCATTCAAATCACCCACATCTCCGTGCTCTTTTTTCCAAACCGGAATTTCTTTTTCACTTGTTTCTATTGCTTTCAAATCATAACCACCTTTCCCGTCACTTAGTACAATTCTGATTGGTTCATCAGGTGAATTTGGTATTCCTTCATCCCCATTATCAAATATTACTATATCTACATAATTGTCGCTATTTAGATAAACTGGTACGCAGGTATTTCTATTGCCACCAAAAGTTTTAAATGATTTATCATTAAATAAAGTTGTATCTACAAAAAGTTTCTTTGTTGGATCCCATACTAAAAAAGCGAATCCACTTCCGTTGCCCGCATATGCTCCACCTGCATTAAAAACATCTATATAA
>CAISTO010000313.1 GCA_903888395.1 uncultured Bacteroidota bacterium
ACCATTGAGGACTATGTTTGGCAAAGTTCCATAAAGGAACACACCATCAAATGCAAGTGTAAAAAAGAAATTACCTACAATAATTTAATTGTAAATAAAGTTACACAAACTCCATCCATTAGAACACCAACAAAAAACCGATAATGTTAATCAACGAAATCAAACCAAACCCAAACAATCCAAGAATTTGCAAAGACCACAAGTTTAAACAACTTGTAAAGTCAATACAAGATTTCCCACAAATGCTAGAACTCCGCCCTATTGTAATTGATGAAAACAATATGGTACTTGGTGGCAATATGAGATTAAAGGCTTGTATTGAAGCTGGGCTTACCGATGTTCCTGTGATACACGCAAACAATTTAAGTGAAGCACAAAAGAAAGAATTTATTGTTAAAGATAATATCGGATATGGAGAATGGGAATGGGATGCTTTGGCAAATGAATGGAACATTGAAGATTTAGATAATTGGGGATTAGATATACCAGCATTCGCAAATGACATAGAACAACCAAAGGACAATGCCATCGGAGGTACGACTTGTCCGAATTGTGGTGTAACTTTGTAAGAATCGTGAAACAATCGTGAGATTATGGCAAATGAACAAAACTTAACCCCATTCCCAAAAGGGAACAATGCAAACCCTAATGGCAGACCTAAAGGAGTACCTAATTCAAGAACTCGTTTACTTCGTTTACTTGAACTTGTTACTAAAGTGCGTAACCCTGTTACAGGCGAAGATGAGGAATTTACAATAGCCGAACAATTAGATATGAAGATAATTGCAAAGGCAATGAAATCCGATTTAAGGGCTTATCAGGAAATACTTGATAGATTAGAAGGTAGAGCAAAACAAACAACCGACATAAACGCAAACATACAAGGTAGCGTTCAAATAGTAATACAAGAAGATGACCGATGTAAACCAATTGAAGATTAATGCCACCCCTGTATTCTTTGCCAACAAAAAAGCGTACGAAAGCACTTATCCTGTCATTTGCAATGAAGGTGGCACAAGAAGTTCAAAGAGTTATTCCATTGTTCAGTTACTGATTGAGATTGCCTACAACAATCCAAAAACAAGAATTTCAATAGTATCGCATTCCCTTCCACATATTAAGCGAGGAGTTTATAGGGATTTTAAATCTATTATGGAGAATTGGGGTTTATGGTCGGATAATGACTTTAGCTTTTCCGATTTCATTTACACTTATCCCAATGGGTCTTACATTGAACTGTTTGGATTAGAAGATGAAAGCAAGGCTAGAGGACCAGCAAGGGATGTTTTATTCATTAACGAAGCCAACTTAATCAAAAGAACTTTATACGACCAATTACTAATGAGAACCACAGGTAAGGTATTCCTAGATTGGAATCCTGCCGATTTTATTAATTGGGTTTATGAAGTAGCCGACAATCCTGAAAACAAACGCATTCATTCTACCTACCTAAACAACCTTCCTAACCTATCCGAATCACAAATAAAAAACATTGAGCAGTATAAAAATTTACCTGATGACTTTATGTGGAAGGTTTACGGACTTGGAGAAAGAGGTGCAGCAAAAGAATTAATCTACACCCAATGGAAGCAATACGACACCGCACCTGAAGGCGATGTATTCTATGGGCTTGACTTTGGATATGTTCACCCAGCTGCACTTATAAAGGTTACCCATCACGAAGGAGAAAACTATTTTGAGGAAATCATTTATCAAAGCGGACTAACACTATCCGACCTTACAAGATTGATAAAAGAGAAAGTACCTGAACGAGCAACCATTTACGCAGATGCAGCCGAACCCAAATCAATAGAAGAACTTTACCGACAAGGATTTAATATTAAACCTGCTCAAAAGGATGTATGGGCAGGAATAGTAAAGATGAAATCTTATCCTATTAACATTCACTTCCATAGCAAAAACCTACGAAGGGAATTTATGTCCTACAAATGGAAAAAGGATAAAAACGATAATGTAATTGAAGAACCTGTCAAAGCAAATGATGATGCTTTAGATGCTTCAAGGTATGCAG
>CAISTO010000314.1 GCA_903888395.1 uncultured Bacteroidota bacterium
AATGGCAATTAAATATACGGTTTGAATGCGTTGAATCATGGTTTTTTTACGTTTTAAAAGTTCCGCAATTTATAAATCTTTATTGGAATTTTTAAAAATGAAAAGTAGCATTAGCTTTGCCAAGCAATTTTTTAAGAAAAAATATAACATGAAAGACGTTTTTATTATTGATGCAGTTCGTACACCAGTTGGTAAATTTGGTGGTTCTTTAAGTACCATTCGCCCCGATGATTTAGGAGCTGAAGTAATCAAAGCTTTAATTGCTCGAAATCCAAACATTGATATCAATGAAATAGAAGATGTAATTTTTGGCGCTGCCAATCAAGCCGGTGAGGACAATAGAAACGTGGCACGAATGAGCGCTTTATTAGCAGGTTTGCCCATTACAGTTGGCGGTAATACCGTGAATCGTTTGTGTGCTTCGGGATTACAAAGTATAGCCGATGCTAGCCGTGCCATTGCTTGTGGCGATGGTGAAATATATATTGCCGGAGGCACAGAAAGCATGACCCGTGCGCCTTTTGTAATGGCAAAAGCAGAAACAGCTTTTAGCAGAACACCCGAAATTTATGATACCACCATTGGCTGGCGATTTACCAATAAAAAATTGTCAGAACTTTACCATCCGTATGCTATGGGTGAAACAGCCGAAAATATTGCAGCGCAATGGAAAATTAGCCGTGAGGCGCAAGATCAGTTTGCCCATGCTTCACAATTAAAATACCAAGCTGCCCACGATTCAAATATTTTTGCGAACGAAATTGTACCAATTAGCATTCCCCAAAAGAAAGGCGATGCCATTGTTTTCAATAAAGATGAGCATCCTCGTTTAGGAACTATTGACGATTTAACAAAACTAAAGCCTGCTTTTAAAAAGGATGGTTCGGTTACCGCTGGTAATTCAAGTGGAATAAATGATGGTGCTGCCGCTTTGATTTTAGCAAGTGAAGATGCGGTAAAAAAATATAATTTAACCCCAATAGCTCGTTTGGTAAGTAGGGGAATGGCTGGTGTTCATCCGTCTATTATGGGAATAGGACCTGTTCCTGCTACGCAAAAAGCGTTGAAACGTGCGGGTTTAACCATGAACCAAATTGGGTTGGTAGAATTAAACGAGGCTTTTGCTGCGCAAGGTTTGGCGTGCATGCACGATTTGCAAATGAACCCAGAAATAGTAAATGTGAACGGTGGTGCTATTGCAATTGGTCATCCGCTAGGAGCAAGTGGTGCTAGGATTTCTACCACTTTAATTCATCAAATGCAAAAACAAAATGTTCAATACGGTTTAGCTACTATGTGCATTGGCGTTGGCCAAGGTGTGGCGTTAATTTTTGAACGAGTTTAGTTGCTTAGTTGTCAGTTGTAGGATTGCATATCGGTCGTTGAGCTTGTCGAAACGATGTTGAAATTTATCAGCCATTAAGCTTGTAGAAACGAAAAAAGGAATAATGAACACAGAATAAAAAATTAAGAATTTCCAAGTATTTATTATGCCATTTCAGGCGTCCTCGCCTGCAATAAAAAAACATCGAATAATGTACCGATAATTATTGCATGTGCGTAAAGCTAAGGAAAACTCCAGCGGAGTTTAATATTAATAGCCCCGAATGAAATTCGGGGTTAAAGGTATATATAAACACAACAAAACCCCCTAAATATTTGCGCTAAGCCTCTGGCTTAGCGCAAATATTTAGGGGGTTTTGTATAAAAATTTGGGTTCATTTTTTCAACGGGTTAAAACCCGTTGCTATAAATATTTCGTTCCTCAGGAACTCTAATTTTTATAACTTTTTACAAGAAAAAGCTATAAATTAACACCAATGAGATAATTATCGAAACAGGAATAACGAATTTATTAGTGTTTGTTTATCGGTCGTTGAGCTTGTCGAAACGATGGTGTCCGTGGTTGGTATCCTTACCAACTACTCCAATTCAGTTGGTGAGGTTTCCAACCGAGGACTGATATTTTTATTTTAACAATTTCAAAAAAAAACTATTTTTGTTATATGATTATTAGAACCATTGAAATAGATACTGAAGAACATGCGCAACAATTGGATGAAATACTTAGCAAACTTCCATATGTAAATAATTCAAGAACAATTATCGTTAAAAATGCTGCGCTAGGTTTTGTAAATGAGCCAATGGAAGATGAACTAATTTCATTTTTTACGGAAGATAAAGAGGATGAAATATTGATAGCCGCTGACGAAGTTTTTAAAAAATATAAACATTAATGGATGTATTTTTTACTAAAAAAGCAAAACAAGCAATTGATGTAATAGCCGATTTTGTTGAAAGTAAAATACCCATGGAAGTGGAAATAAATTTGCATTAAAATTTGAACAAGCAATTAAGCAATTTGCAATTGATAATGCTACTTATGCAAAATGCAATCACAATTTGTTAAGGGTGCTTGGTTATTCATGTATTACAATTTCAAAATGGGTGGTTGCATTTAAAATAAAAGATAATAAATTCATTATTTATAGAATTATTTGGGGCTCTTTATTGAAGTAATATTTAATTGTAATTTGTTTGAAGTTTCGCCATTGCA
>CAISTO010000315.1 GCA_903888395.1 uncultured Bacteroidota bacterium
AATTCTGGTAAAATAATTTTTAAATTATCAAACGCTTTTTCACTATCGTGAAAAACAAAAATTGTACCATTTGCAGGCAATAATTTCAAGGCCTTCAAACTTTCTTCAATGTTTAAATTTATATCATAATCTCGGCTCAATCTGTTCCACATAATTATTTGATGTGTTTTAGAAATGTGCTTTGCTTGCCTGTTCTTTATGCGTCCGTATGGCGGACGAAATAAATTAGTTTCTGTTAACAGTTGGCAGCGTTCCACATTCTGAAAATATTCGTCATTATTGGTTTTCCAGCCATTTAAATGATTAAAAGTATGGTTGCCTATTTGGTGTCCATGTAGCTTTACTTGCTCAAATATATTTGGGTGTTTTACTATGTTTTCACCCACCATAAAAAAAGTTGCTTTAGCTTTATAAATGGCTAACTGTTCCAATACCCATGGCGTAATCTCAGGATGTGGACCATCATCGAAAGTAAAATAAACCACTTTTTTTGTAGTTTTTACCTTCCATGTATAATTTGGAAAAATCCATTGAAGCAAATGAGGAATTGTGTATTTAAACATTATTTTGCGAGCGCAAAATAAACTTGTAATCAGATTATTTTTCAAAATTTTTTATAAAAAACCATTTATGTTAAAAAATTATACCCATTTGTTTTTATCCATTTGCTTTGCAATATTCAGCTTTGGTAACTCTGCATTAGCCCAAAAAACCTACAGTTTGGAAGATTGTATCAATATTGCTTTGCAAAATAATATTCAAACCAAACAGCAAAATTTACAAACAGAAAATGCTAAAATAGATTTACGCCAAAGTAAACTTTCGGCATTGCCAAGTTTAAACGGGCAAGCATCAAATAATTGGCAAACTGGTTTTAATATTAATCCTAGAACCAATACACCAGAAGATTTAGCATTTAGAACAAACAGCGTTGGAGCAGCTTCGAGCATGCCTATTTTTAATGGGTTTCAAACAACAAATAATGTCCGTTTGAAAGAAAGCGATTATATAGTAAGCAAACACGATTTAGAAAACAGCAAGAATAATTTAAAACTAAATGTGGCCAATAATTACTTGCGTGTTTTACAACAAAATGAAATTTTAGAAGCTGCAAAAAACCAAGTAAACATTTCAAAAGTTCAGTTAGAACGTCAGCAAAAATTATATGATTTAGGTGGATTGAATAAAAGTAAATTATTACAGTTAAAAGCTCAAATAGCTACTGAAGAATTGAATTTTATAACACAACAAAACGTTTTGAACAGCGCCTATTTAGACCTTTGGCAAATGATAGATTTGATACCAGATACCGCCAATAAATTGGTAAAATTAGAGGTAAATAAAATTTTGGTAGAAGATGAAAGCAGATCGCCACTGGCTATTTATACCGATTTTGAAAAACAAAGTCCTGATGTATTGGCAGCCAAACAGCGCCAACGCAGTGCCGATTTACAAAGATTTGTAGCCTTAGGAGCAAGAAGTCCGCGCATAACTTTGAACGGAAGTTTGAGTTCATTTTATACCACTCTGAACACACAAGGAACTGGTACTCCAACTAGCTTAGCTATACCAATTGGTTTAGTTGAAGGAACTAATCAAATTGTAAATACTTATAGAACTATTTACCCAACTAACGAAACAGTATCATTTAACGATCAATTCAATAAAAATTTCGGAACAAGTTTGGGCTTTACTTTAAGCGTTCCCGTTTTTAACGGTTGGAGTGTAAATAGTACTATTCAAAAAAGTACTATTCAAATGGAAATAGCTAAATTAACTGAGAAACAAACGCAACAAAATTTGTTTAAAAGCATCAACTCTTCTTATTTAAATTTTAAAAATGCACAATTGCGTCATGCAGCAGCTATACAATCGGTAGAAGCAAACAAAGAAGCAGTAGATATTAGCGAAAAACAATACGAACTAGGTGGCTTGAGTTTAACTGATTATTTGGCATCAAAAAATAGTTATATCAAAGCGCAAACCGATTATTTACAAGCTAAATATGAATTGGTTTTTAGAAAAAAAGTATTGGATTTTTACAGCGGAAAGCCATTGAACTAATGCTTATTCGGGCCTAAAAGTTTACACCAAAACTTACATAAAATGTTCTGCCATTTCCAGGCAACAAACCTGGTCCTGGATATCCACCTGACCTTCTAGTAGCATATACTTCATCGGTTAAATTATTTACCCCAGCTTTTATGTTACAATGCTCCATAAAAACATAAGCACACGATAAATCCATTACTTTATAACCAGCTATTTTGCCAACTTGGTACTTAGAGTCAGGTAGTTCAGTGTTCAATGCATCGGTATAAATTTCGCTGGTATTACTGTATTGAAAAGTAGTTGAAAATGTTTTTAAAGTATAGGTTAAACCCATCCTATTGATAAATCTTGGGGCGTTTTCTACTTGTTTGCCATTGTAACTTTTAGCCGGATCAGTTTCAACCGAGCTTACGTATTTTGCATCAATAATGGAATTTGTTGAAAACAAACTTACACTTCCCCATTTGGTATTATCGGTAAATATTTTGATTGGATTTATTTCAATAAATGATTCTATTCCTTTGCTAACTGATCGTCCTATATTGGTTTTAAAATTTACTCCATTTTGAATGATGGTTCCAATTCTATTGTCGTAGTTTAAATAAAACAATCCGATATCAAAATTTAGAAAATTTTTAACAGTACCTCTGTATCCAGCATCTGCATTAAATCCTTTCGCATCTTTTAAATTGGGATCAATTATTTCTGTAGCGTTTGAAGGAGTATATTCAGAAAAAGTAACAGGACGATAAGCCTGAGAAAAATTTGCATACATATTGGTTTTATTACTTATTAAATACTCCGAACCAATGCCAGCTAATAGTATATTTCTGTTGCTAGTTTGTGGCAAAATAGCACTTACGTTACTGTTAATTGTTCCTTCCATTTTATTATAAATATTTTCGAAACGAATACCTGGTATTACTTTAAACTTATTGGTAATTTGAAAAATATTTTCTGCAAAAAATGCATAGTTAAAGGTGCTAAATTTTAAATCAGTAACATATTGATTATTGCTTAGTGTAAAATCAAAATCTGATCCTGAATTACCCGTTCCTTTTTGTTTCCGTATTGTATTCCCCATATAAGCCCTGAGTCCAGCAGCTAAAGTATGGCTTTGTTTTAATAATTTATATTTATACGAAAAACGCGCTTCTGTTCCTATGTTCTGGTAAAAATCCCTATCTACTCTGCGTAAATTATATGCCATGGTTAAAGGATTAATTGAGTCAACTATATTGATTGAATTTAAATTCCCAACACTGTTTCTTTCGCTCATACTTCCAAAAGTTTTAACAATTAAATTTACATTTTGCGACAAATCATATTTAAAAGTTAAGGCAGCCACATTCCAAGGAGTTCCAATCCAATTCCTTGCTCTATTTGATTGTTGGGCATTGGTATTAAATTGTACATCTGTTAACCCACCAGGTTGTTGACTGGCATAATCCATATTAGTATATTCAAAAGCTATATTAAATTTCTTTGTAAATTGATAGTTAGCCGAAACATACAAAGTTCTGGTATTGTAACTACTATTTTGCCTCCAACCATTTGCATGTCTGTCGTGTAAAAACACATAGTAATTTAGTTTTTTAATGGTTCCGCCCATTGCCGAATAAAAATTGGCTAGCCCGTAACTTCCAAAAGTTACTTGTTCTTCTACATTTAATTTTTTAGTGGCATGTCCTTTTTTAATTTGATAGTTTAATAATCCACCAAACTGCGTTCCATATTGTAACGATGCTGCACCTCTTACAATTTCAATTTTCGATAAAGCTTCTGTTGGTGGAGTATAATATGACTCGGGATAACCAAATGCTTCCGATGCAATGTCGTATCCATTTTGCCTTACATTAAATTCCCATGATCTATTGGCACTTAAACCCCTTGTAGAAATATTGGTTTGAATTCCTGAGCCATCATTTTCCCAAATATTTAATCCTGGCACTTTACTAAATATTTGTCGGGCATTGTTTATACTTAAGTCTGCTGCTATTTTATCAAATAAAATTACTTCCGATTTTTTTCCT
>CAISTO010000316.1 GCA_903888395.1 uncultured Bacteroidota bacterium
AGATGAATCATTCACCACCGATTTGGCGGGTCCTTCTCGCGATTTTTCTGAAAGCTCATCCAATACTACTTTTGCTTTTTTGTTGGCTTTGGTATTGGTATATTTGGTATTAGCTGCGCAATTTGAAAGTTTTGTTGATCCTTTGATTATCATGCTTACCGTGCCAATGGCACTGGCAGGAGCACTTATTTCGTTGTGGTATTTTAACCAAACCATGAATATTTTTAGCCAAATTGGAATCATTGTATTAATAGGTTTGGTAACTAAAAATGGAATTCTAATTGTAGAATTTGCCAACCATCAAAAGGAAAATGGATTAAAGAAAATAGATGCTGTTAAATTAGCTGCAGTTCAACGTTTACGTCCTATCATGATGACAAGTTTAGCAACTATTTTAGGGGCTTTACCCATTGCCTTAGCCATTGGTGCTGGCGCAAAAAGTAGAACAGCTATGGGAATTGTAATCATTGGTGGATTGCTGTTTTCTGGTTTCCTAACTTTGTATGTAATTCCTGTTATTTATAGTTTTATTTCAAAAGAAAAAAAAGATGTTGAAATTACTGAAAAGGGTAAGATTGTTTAGTTTAGGATTTATTGACCTTGAAAAGGTCACATATTTATAGAAATCAAAATTTGTTTTTGCGTTCGACCCCGTTGGGGTCGTATGTTTTGAAATACAAAATTATAGCTATAAATATTTGACTCCTTTGGAGTCATTTCTTTAATCAAATGATATTGTGTCAAAGGGTTCGAATTCGACTTCTTAAAATAAAAGTTTGATTCAAAATTAAAAAAATGAAGTTAAACAAATTAAAATTTTCAAAATGTATTTAAAAAAAATTACCACAATACTTATTTTAAGTTTCCTGATTTTGGGTGCTAAAGCGCAACAAATACTCACTTTAAATGAAGCTTTAAAAATAGCTTTGGCCAATAATTATACCATTCAATTGGCAAAAAATGATGCGGAAATTGCCATGAATAGTAATTATGCAGGTGCAGCGGGAATGTTGCCAACTGTTGCTGCCACTGCTAGTCAGGATAATGTGGTGAATAACACTGCGCAAAAATTTTTAAGTGGAACCGAGAATAATAAAGACAATGCAAAATCGAATCAGTTAAACGCTGGAGTAGAATTAGGTTGGACTATTTTTGATGGTTTAAAAATGTTTGCCACCAAAAACAAATTGAACCAATTGCAAGATATTGGTGAACTAAGAATGCGTTTGCAAATAGAACAAAATTTTAGCCGCATCATGCGCGCTTACTTTGATATTTCTCAAAACAAAAAACTACTCAATGCTTATCAGCAAAGTGTAAAAATTTCGAATGAAAGATTGCAACAAGCCAATGATAAATATGCAGTAGGAAAAGTTTCAAAAACGGAAGTTTTAAAAGCACAGGTAGATTTAAATACCGATAAATCGGCTCTTATGAAACAGCAAAATTTATTGCAGAATGCCAAAATAAATTTGAACCAATTACTTGCTCGTGATTTAATGACAGATTTTGAAGTGGAAGAAAATATTTTAGTCAATCAAGAATTAAAATTATTGGAATTGCAAAGCAAAGCGCAAAGTCAAAATACAAACTTGCAAATTGTAAAAAAGAATTTACAAGTAAACTCATTTGTAATCAATGAAATTAAGGCGGAACGCATGCCAACTGTTCAATTAAAAACAGGCTATAATTTTAACAGACAAGCTTCTGAGGCTGGTTTTTTGCAATCGAGCCAAACCAATGGTTACCATTATGGTGCTGCTTTAAGTTTAAATGTGTTCAATGGTTTTAGCACTGATAGAAGATTGCAAAATGCAAAGTTGAATTTAAAATCTACTGATTTTGTGTTGAAAGACAGTTTGAGTAAATTGGATTTAGCGGTTCAACAAAATTATAACACTTATACTTTGGCATTGCAATTATTACAGTTTGAAACAGAAAATGTAACTGTGGCTAAAACTAATTTTGAATTGGCCAATGAACAGTACAAAGTTGGAGTGATAACAGCCATTGAGTTGCGCGATGCGCAACAAAATTACTTGTTAAGTCAAACGCGATTAACAGCCGCACAGTTTGATGCAAAAATTGCAGAAACAGAATTATTAAGATTGAGTGCTGATATTTTCAAAGTACTGACGAATTAGGTTTAAATATAAGGAGCAATAATTTCAAATAACTTACATTCGCTAGCGTCCCGCTGGTGAGTGCAAAGAGAGTTTTTATTTTTTTATCCACGCCCTGAAGGACGTGGCAATTGGGATTTTCATACACTCGCTAGCGTCCCGCTGGTGAGTGCAAAGTTTTAAAAGCGCTTGGTTTTAGCAAAGAAGAGTTTGGCTAAAGCCGTTTGTGAGTTTTTATTTTTTTATCCACGCCCTGAAGGACGTGGCAATTGGGATTTTCATACACTCGCTAGCGGGACGCTGGTGAGTTTATTATTAAGCCTCTAGCTGATTATTATTTATTTATTGCTAATCTAAAACTTTCAAAACACTATTTTTATTTGCATTACTATAAATACAATTCTCTTTTGCAGCCAGAGGCTGCAATATAGCCTCACTAGCGGGACGCTAGCGAGTGCAAAGTTTTAAAAGCGCTTGGTTTTAGCAAAGAAGAGTTTGGCTAAAGCCGTTTGTGAGTTTTTATTTTTTTATCTACGCCCTGAAGGACGTGGCAATTGATTTGCGATTGAATTTTGTGAATTTTTATTCGACATTTCTATTTCGAATTTCGTGCTTCGAATTTCGAATTTTATTTTACTACTAAAATTTATATTGTAAAGTAATTTCTAAAACTTACTTTTATAGCCTCAATTTATGTTACAAAAGTTAAACATTAAAAATTACGCAATCATTAAGCAAGTTGAAATAGAATTTCACAAAGGCTTAAATATAATTACTGGTGAAACAGGTGCGGGAAAGTCAATATTAATGGGTGCTTTGGGCTTGGTGCTTGGTGAAAGAGCCGATGCAAAAGCCATTATGAATGGCGAAGATAAATGTGTGATTGAATCACATTTTTATATCAAACCTTATCATTTAAAATCGTTTTTTACCGAAAGTGAATTGGATTACGATGACCATTGTATCATTAGACGAGAAATTACTTCCAACGGAAAATCGAGGGCATTTATAAACGATACACCGGTAAACTTAAATCAATTAAAAGAATTAGGAACCATGCTGATTGATATTGTTAGTCAACATGAAACATTGGCTTTAAACGAAACAGTTTTTCAATTGTCGATTGTGGATGCCATAGCTGAAAACGAAGAATTATTAAATGTTTATAAGCAATCATTTTTATTATTTAAAAAGACTGAAAAGCATTTGAATGAATTGATTGAAAAAGAAGCAAAATCAAAGCAAGACGAGGATTATTTCCAATTTATATTGAATGAATTGGTAGAAGCCAACTTGCAAGAAAATGAACAAATAGCATTAGAAGAAAATTTAAATTTACTCAGCAATGCCGAAGAAATAAAAGCAGCTACTTTTAACGCTTATGCAGCTTTAGATTTAACAGAACCAAGTTTAATTGATCAATTGCGAAGCATAAAAAACAGTTTATCGCCAATTGTAAAGCATAATAAACTAATAGGAGAGTTAAGCAATAGAATAGAACAATCTATAGTTGAATTGAAAGATATTTCAGCAGAATTGGAAACAATTTCTGATAAAACTTCAGCTAATCCCGCTGAATTGGCAAGTATAGAAGCTCGTTTGCAGTTATTAATTAATTTGCAAAAGAAACACAGAGTGGATAATAATTTAGCGCTGTTACAATTTCAAGAAAAGTTGGAAAATGATTTGTTTGCAACGGTTTCATTGCAACATAAAATCGAAAAAATAAGCAACGAATTGCTTGAAATGAAAGCAGATTTGTTCATTAAAGCAAAAATAGTAAGTGAAAAACGCCAAGCTATTATTCCTGTAATAGAACAAAAAGTAAAACATTTATTAACAGAGGTTTCCATGCCCAATGCTGTATTGAAAATTAACAGGGAGTTATTGGATGCTAGCCAAATAAATGCAAATGGTATTGATAAAATTGATTTTTTATTTGCAGCTAATAAAGGTTCAAACTTACAGCCTATTAATAAAGTAGCAAGTGGGGGAGAACTAAGCCGCTTAATGCTTTGCGTTAAATCATTAATCAGTGAAAAAGTAAATTTACCAAGTATTGTTTTTGATGAAATTGATACAGGAATAAGCGGGGAAGCTGCATTAAAAGTTTCCGAAGTTCTTAAGAAACATGCAAAAAAACACCAGGTTTTAGCCATTACACATTTACCACAAATAGCTGCAAAAGCTGATGCTCATTTTAATGTTTACAAGCAAAATGATCAAGAAAAAACATATTCAAATATCAGATTGCTTGATAAATCCGAACAAATTAATGAAATTGCAGTCATGTTAAGTGGAAATAATCCAACAGCACAAGTTATTTTAGCAGCAAAAGAATTAATAAACAACTAGAAATTAATGAGAGAAAAGTTTTTAAAATATAACAACGACTTATTGCTGTTTTTTTTATGGCTTTCTGTTATTGGAATATTTACTACCGATTATTTTAGA
>CAISTO010000317.1 GCA_903888395.1 uncultured Bacteroidota bacterium
AGATGAATCATTCACCACCGATTTGGCGGGTCCTTCTCGCGATTTTTCTGAAAGCTCATCCAATACTACTTTTGCTTTTTTGTTGGCTTTGGTATTGGTATATTTGGTATTAGCTGCGCAATTTGAAAGTTTTGTTGATCCATTTATCATTATGCTTACCGTGCCAATGGCATTGGCTGGAGCGCTTATTTCGTTGTGGTATTTTAACCAAACCATGAATATTTTTAGCCAAATTGGAATCATTGTATTAATAGGTTTGGTAACCAAAAATGGAATCCTAATTGTAGAATTTGCCAACCATCAAAAAGAAAATGGATTGAAGAAAATAGATGCGGTGAAACTTGCAGCGGTTCAGCGTTTACGTCCTATCATGATGACAAGTTTAGCAACTATTTTAGGAGCTTTGCCTATTGCCTTGGCAATTGGTGCTGGTGCAAAAAGTAGAACTGCCATGGGTATTGTAATCATTGGTGGATTGATGTTTTCTGGTTTCCTAACATTGTATGTAATTCCTGTTATTTATAGTTTTATATCAAAGGATAAAAAAATAAAGATAATGAATGAAAAAGAAGATGAAATTTCAGCATAATTTAAATATAATAATGATATTTTCTGATAAAATGTATTCAAAAAAAATAGCCACAATACTTATTTTAAGTTTCCTGATTTTGGGTGCTAAAGCGCAACAAATGTTGACTTTAAATGAAGCTTTAAAAATAGCATTAGCCAATAATTATGCCATTCAATTGGCTAAAAATGATGCGGAAATTGCTAAAAATAGCAATTATGCAGGTGCAGCGGGAATGTTGCCAATTATTGCTGCTACTGCTAGTCAGGATAATGTAGTGAATAACACTGCGCAAAAGTTTTTAAACGGATCGGAGAACAATAAAGATGCTGCAAAATCTAATCAGTTAAACGCTGGAGTTGAATTAGGGTGGACCATTTTTGATGGTTTAAAAATGTTTGCTATTAAAAATAAATTGAATCAATTGCAAGACATTGGTGAACTAAGAATGCGTTTGCAAATTGAACAAAATTTTAGTCGCATCATGCGCGCTTACTTTGATATTTCTCAAAACAAAAAACTACTCAATGCTTATAAGCAAAGTGTAAAAATTTCGAATGAAAGATTGCAACAAGCGAATGATAAATATGCGGTTGGAAAAGTTTCAAAAACGGAATTTTTAAAAGCACAAGTGGATTTAAATACCGATAATTCGGCTCTTATGAAACAGCAAAATTTATTGCAAAATGCCAAAATAAATTTGAACCAATTACTTGCTCGAGATTTAATGACAGATTTTGAAGTGGAAGAAAATATTTTAGTCAATCAAGAATTGAAATTATTGGAATTGCAAAGCAAAGCGCAAAGTCAAAATACGAATTTGTTAATTGTGAAAAAGAATTTACAAATAAACTCATTTGTAATCAATGAAATTAAGGCGGAACGCATGCCATCTGTACAGTTAAAAACTGGTTATAATATTAACAGACAAGCTTCGGAAGCTGGTTTTTTACAATCGAGCCAAACCAATGGTTACCATTATGGCGCTGCTTTAAGTTTAAATGTGTTCAATGGTTTTAGCACTGATAGAAGATTGCAAAATGCAAAGTTGAATTTAAAATCTACTGATTTTGTGTTGAAAGACAGTTTAAGTAAATTGTATTTGGCGGTTCAACAAAATTATAACACATATACTTTAGCATTGCAGTTATTACAGTTTGAAACAGAAAATGTAACTGTGGCCCAAACTAATTTTGAATTGGCCAATGAACAATATAAAGTTGGCGTGATTACCGCACTTGAATTACGCGATGCACAACAAAATTATGTATTAAGTCAAACGCGATTATCAGCCGCACAGTTTGATGCAAAAATAGCAGAAACGGAACTGTTAAGACTGAGTGCTGATATTTTCAAAGTACTGACGAATTAGGTTTAAATAAAAGGAGCAATAATTTCAAATAATTATTTTATTTTTGAAACATGATTGGTTTTGATAGAATTACATTCGACAATAATACAATGCAAGGTAAAGCTTGTATTCGGAATATGCGTATTCCAGTTTCTCTCATATTAAATTTATTAGCTAATGGAATGAGTGAGGAACATATTATTCAAGAATATCCTTCGTTGGTTCATGAAGATATTTTAGAATGTTTGAAATATGCAGCTTGGTTAGCTACAGAAGAAGTTTATGCAAGCTAATAAAATGAAGTTCTTATGTGATATGGGTGTTTCGCTAACAGTTGCAAAATGGTTATAAAGCAACAATTTTGATGCTATACATCTTTTGGATGAAAATTTTCAAAGATTATCAGATGATTTAATTTTTGAAAAAGCTAAACAAGAAGATAGAATTATTCTAACTTTTGATTTGGATTTTGGAGAAATACTATCTCGGCTTAAAGCAGAACATTCCTCAGTAATAATTTTTAGATTGGAAAATCAAACTCCAATAAATGTTATCAAACACATGGAGGTTATATTGACAAATTATTCAACTCAATTAATGGAAGGTGTTGTCTTGTTGATTACGGAGAAAAAATACAGAATCAGACGTTTACCAATTTAATAATTATTCTTTTCAAAAAATACAATAGAACCGTCTGACGCTTCGTAATTCTATTTCTTTTTCGAATTTCGTGCTTCTTTTTTCGTATTTTATTTTACAACCAAATTTTATATTGTAAAGTAATTTCTAAAACTTACTTTTATGCCCTCCATTTATGTTACAAAAGTTAAGCATTAAAAATTACGCAATCATTAAGCAAGTTGAAATAGAATTTCACAAGGGCTTAAATATAATTACTGGTGAAACTGGTGCGGGAAAGTCAATATTAATGGGTGCCTTGGGTTTAGTACTTGGCGAGCGAGCCGACGCAAAAGCCATTATGAATGACGAAGATAAATGCGTGATTGAATCACATTTTTACATCAAACCCTATCATTTAAAATCGTTTTTTACCGAAAGTGAATTGGATTACGATGACCATTGTATCATTAGACGAGAAATTACTTCCAACGGAAAATCAAGGGCATTTATAAACGATACACCAGTAAATTTAAATCAATTAAAGGATTTAGGAACCATGCTCATTGACATTGTTAGCCAACATGAAACCTTGGCTTTAAATGAATCAGTTTTTCAATTGTCGATTGTGGATGCCATAGCTGAAAACGAAGAATTATTAGGCGTTTACAAGCAATCATTTTTATCATTTAAAAAGACTGAAAAGCATTTGAATGAATTGATTGAAAAAGAAGCAAAATCAAAGCAAGACGAAGATTATTTCCAATTTATATTGAATGAATTAGTAGAAGCCAACTTGCAAGAAAATGAACAAATAGCATTAGAAGAAAATATAAATTTACTGAGCAATGCTGAAGAAATAAAAGCAGCTACTTTTAACGCTTATGCAGCTTTAGATTTAACAGAACCAAGTTTAATTGATCAATTGCGAAGCATAAAAAACAGTTTAACGCCAATAATAAAGCATAATAAACTAATAGGAGAGTTAAGCAATAGAATAGAACAATCTATTGTTGAATTGAAAGATATTTCGGCTGAATTGGAAACAATTTCTGATA
>CAISTO010000318.1 GCA_903888395.1 uncultured Bacteroidota bacterium
ATTGTTTCATTGTTATCTACTTGGTATCTTGAGCATTCCAAATCGCCTATATTTTTGCTTATAACATCCATATAAGCTCTTTTTCCATTTCCTATTAGTATGGCTGTATCACCCGCATCGCTTATATAAGTTAAGGTATCATTTCCTTTAAATGGTATTTTACTTTTATCATCTGCCGAAATATTATAACTATTAATCATGTCGCTTTGGTCGTTACAGTCAGATTCTTTTGAACAGCTTTGAAATAATATTACAAAGAGGGTAAGTAAGAAAATTAGTTTCATACTTAGGGTTTGGTAATTTGTTTTCATAGTTTGCTTGTTTTTTTAGTTTTTATATTTGTTTCAAATATTTATAAATCTTGCTTTGCAAACATTGACAATATAACCCACTTAAAAAATACCTAATGGTAGTGAATTTTAAAATTCACTACTACTACCAAAAACTCACTACCTTGGTTTTTATAAATCAATGAACTTATAAATTTATTAACATACTCAAATTGCTAAATATTAATTTTATACGAATTTATTTATGGTGTTTTTTAACCATAAATTGGAATAACAGGGTAGTGAGTTTTTGAAAATTCACCACTACTACCTTGCATTAATTATAGGTGAATAGGCTATTTTCGCAGCAAACAATTAAAAAATATGAAAAAACATTATTTAATGATAGGTATTACCTGTTTATCAGCAATTTTTACTTCGTGTACCAACCAAGAAGCAGCACTAAAAGAAAAACAAGCCATTATTGATAGTTTAACCTTGGTGATTAATGGATCCGATAGAGTATTAAAAACCAATAGTGCAAACGACTTAAGCCAACCAATTAGCTACCAAGATGCAATTACGCATATAGCAGCATTCAAAGGTTTAAACACCACCAATTTTAGTGGAGTAAATGTCCCAATAGCATCTATGTTCGATAGAACTCAAATAGAAAATTTATTAAGTCAAAACGATTGTGTAGGTTTGAAACTATATACTTCTGTTTACAATAATAATTTGGTAAGTGTAGCCATAGGTGTAAAAGAAGGGGCAAGTAAAGGCACTTATACTGACTTGGTAAATATTAATGATTTTAAAGGATTAAATTTTACAAAAAATTGTCCTACAATGTGTGATATTAGTAGCCCACTTTACAATGTACAATAATATTAAACCATGGCAATAAAAGATTTTATAAATATTATTTCTATTTATGGCCATTTGGTTCCCATATTTTTAGGTATATATTGGTTTAAAAAACTAACTGTATACCTAAAATTATTATTAGGTGTTTTAGTATTTCACCAAATATTTGAAGGAATTTGTTTATTATTCATTTATCTTTTTCAAAGTAATTTAATATTAATTCCTTTTTACAATTTAATTGATTTGACAGCGTTTACTTATCTTTTATTTTTGCGGTTAGGATCAAAAAAAATAATACGAACAATTATTATTATTGATACTATTTTTGTGTTATTGGTAATTTTGGATGAGTATTTTCTCCACTATTCAAAAATAATTTTACATGCCAATTCTGGTATATACGCTTGCTTGGTATCAATGGTGTTGGTATTGACATTGTTTTACCGGTTTTTACTCCAAATTACCGTTGATGGCATTACCAATAAACCCGATTTTTGGATGGGTACTGGTATTTTGATTTATAGTTCATTTGGTATTTTATTCTATATTTATTTTCAGCATTTAATAATTATGGATAGTGAATTTCTTGGTTTTTCTATTACTATAAAAGCAATAGGAAATATCATGGCAAATGCCTTATTTTTGATTGCTTTTTACA
>CAISTO010000319.1 GCA_903888395.1 uncultured Bacteroidota bacterium
AGTTTATTTATTCTTGCTAAATATACAATAGATTCATTGGTTAACCTTGATGAATCTGCTTGTAATCTCAGTAACCTCAATGAATCTGTTGCTATATTAGCCAACGTTAAGCTTACTGTGTTTGAAGTGTCTTTACATCCTGTTTTAGAAGTTACCACCCTAAACAGTTGATTGTGGTTGGAAACTGATAAATTATTAACAGTTAAACTGTTGCTAGTTGCACCAGAATATGAAGTAACATTTGGTACATTTTGCCAACCTAAAACAGCTGCATTCGATTGCCATTGATAACTATTTCCAGTTCCTGAATGCGCAAAAGAAATAGTTTTATTGCTTCCTTTATTCCCTATTTGATTGGTTGGTTGGGTGGTAATGGTGTCACGACAACCTATATATAAAGTTTCAATTTCTGTGGAAGTTAATACACGATTCCAAATACCAATATCATCAAGCTTTCCAACCATTGCATCTACACCACTATTTACATTTCCAAGTGTTGTTGAATTAGTGGTATTAGCTACAGGTGCAGTAAAATTTCCGTTATTACCTCCATTTATTGCCGCTGAATCTAGAGCAGCACTTGAAACCCAAATATTATCAATATATATTTTAAATTGTGACGAATAAATATTTCCAGTAGAACCATTAAATGTAACTGCAAAAAAATGCCAAGTACTATCACTATAATTTCTAACATGATCTCTAATACCTCTTCCACCGCAAAATGTAGTTTGTGCTTCTGTTTGCCAATACAATAAGTTGTCAGTACCTACAAATAGTCTTAACCCATTTGAACCTTGACAACCGTTAGATTGACCAAAAATAGTTCCGTCTATATTAGGAGTCCCTGAATTATAATTTTTTTTAAACCAACCTGAAATTGTATACGTTAATATATTGTTACAATTTATTGATGGAACAGGAATTCTATCACTTACACTAGAAAAACTATAAGCAGAATTTGGATTGCCATTTCTATCTAATGTTAAAGTTGGTCCTACAACTGATCCATTATTACCATTACCACTTGCATCATTTGCATTACCATTAAATGGGTAAAATGCCACAAGTCCACTTGCTGGAATATAGCTTGGCAATTGAGCCATTGTAAAATTCGCAAATCCTAGCATTGCAATTAAAGTGTAGATTATTTTTTTCATAATTGTAATTTTAAATTACAACAAACATATACCATAAGTTCGACAGGGAATGTCGTACTGTTATTTAGTAAAAATATAAATAGTGGTGTTTGTATTTAAAAGCACCTAAAAAACTGCACTCGAGAAAAATACTTTAGGAAAATTAGATACAGCCACAAGCCAAATGCTTGCTATAGCCTTTTGTTCTGAATGCGCTAGCAAGGAACTGTTATAAAATAAAATTTAATAGTTGCATCTTGTCTATTATTATATAGTCAAGGACGTCTGCAATGGCGAATGTTGAAAATTATTGATTGAAAAAATCCATTGCCACGTCCTTTAGGGCGTGGTATAAATGAGTCGCCAATTGGCTTTAGCCAAAATTAATGAGGAATTTGGCTAAAGCCAATTTATTATTTTCTTCTTCTCCACGCCCTAAAGGGCGTGGCAATTAATCCTTATTTATAGCCAAATCAATTGAATATGATAATATGTAATGGATTTAACAAAAACAGATTTTTACAAAACTATTTCATCCTTTCCCGATATATCAGGACTTCATACTTCATCATTTCTCCAAATCTCCAAATCCTATGCTGACAACAAATGGTTATAAAATACAAACCTGACTGAGAATAATCGTAGCCTTTTAACCTGATTGACCTGCGGTGGTGTTTATTGGGATTGTATTTTGGTTTATTGTTCATGTTTCTGCTAGATTTAAATGTATTCCGCTTTTTAATTATATAA
>CAISTO010000320.1 GCA_903888395.1 uncultured Bacteroidota bacterium
AATAAAACTACACCCTATCTAGCTGCGAAAGTAGCTAAAAAATAAATGTATGCAATGCTGTGTGCATTGTTCGGTTGTTTGCGCTTTGATAATCATAGAAAGTAAAAGCCTCAATAAAATAAAAAAAATAAAAAAATAAAATAAAAACAAACAAAATGAAAAAAATATATTTATTAAGTCTAATACTTTTTTTAACTATTTTCATTAATAGTATTCAGTCAGCACCCATTTACATTGATGGCAAATATCAAGGTAAAAGTACTATTGCAGGCGAGTTAACAATAAAATGTGGTTGGCAGTGGTGGAAAACTTGTGCAACAATTGATCATGGAGTTTTAACACTTGATAATGGTGATGTGTACCCATTATGTAGAGCAGTTAACGACAGTACAGTTGTTAATAAAGGAGAGTATTCTACTGAGCAAACTTCACAAATGACAAACATTAATGAAGTACGACCAATGTATAAAACGTATTCTGATGACCCTGAAGATGCAGGCTGTCAATATTGTTTTACTTATGTTTATGTATTTGCAATAAATTAATTACATGAAGAATATAAGGTATATTGTAGTATTGTTCCTTATTTTTACGAAAACGTTGGCTTTTTGCCAACGTTTTTGTGAAAATACTTACGTAATTTATGACCCATTAAATTGCATAACTTGCAAATATGGAGCATCAAAAATAGGTAACTGCATTAGTGACAAGAGTGTAGTAGTTGTTTATAATGACAACTATAAAGATTTTGCAGATGAGATTGAAAAGGAGTTTCTACTTTTAAGTAATATAAAAAATGTAAAATTTCTTTATTCTGATTCTTTAAAAGAAAATCTTTTAAGTTTATCACAATACAAAGGAGGCAATTCATTTAAAATTATTGATTCAATAGATAAGTTGAATATTATTGATTTAAATTTGGATTTGCTTTTAGAAAATAATAAACAAATTAAAAATTTACCAAAAAAAATTAGAGCAAATAATGAAAGTAAAATTTATGAAAATAGCAAGGATTTAATTTTATTAAGTAATTTTAATTATAATTCAATTGTATATTGGATAGATAGATCAGATTCTTCAAAAAGTGCACAAATTAAATTGTTTGATAGTCTTCAAAATTATTCTTATTTACAAAAACTCTTTTTTACATATCCAGATTCTAAAAGAGCTTACGAATTATATAATATAGAAATTAAACCAAATTATAAATCAATTATTCCTCCATTTATTTCAGCTTCATCTGGATATTCTAATTTAGATACATTTTACTTGTTTGTAAACCAAGTTACGCTATTTAATTATAAAGATGGTTATAAACAAGGTCGAACACCATATATTTTTAAATTTTTTAACAGGAACTTAACTGAAATCATAAAAATAGATGACATCCAAAATTATAGAAAAGGTTTCTTAAATACATACTCCAGTTTTTATGTTGAAAAAAATGAATATTATTTTTCAATGTATAAATTCATTGAAAAATATGAGAATTATAAGTTAGTCACAAAATTTCATAAAGAAGATAACTTAATAAAAAAAGACAAAACACTTAATTATGAACTTCCTAAATATTTTGTAAATTATTTTTCTAAAGATGTTAACGCATTAAATATTAATCTGTCAAAAGAACTGATATTTTTTAATTCATTTAATCAAGTTTTTGATATCAAAACTCAAAAAACAGTTAATTTGAATTTTGAAGATACGATATGTAACAAAGTCAATTTTACAATGATTTCTTGCATAAAAAAAGGAAACTCTTACTATGGTTTAATAAAAGTAAATAATCAAATCTTTATTTACAAATTTGATAATAATGGCAATTTTTTAGAGAGAAAAGAAATAGAAACAATAGACATAAAAAATTCAATTTTCAAATTGAATGAAAAAGAATTATTAATATTAAATATTACTTCAAAAAAACTAACCTCTTATCTACTATAAATAAAAATATACTTTTACAGATAATTCCAAGTTTTTTTAAAATGAAAAAAGCCTATTTAAACCAAAACACTACTGTCCTACTGTCCGTAGTCTGAAGCCAAGCCTTTGCGGGCTGGGACTACGGATTTTAAATGAGTAAAGAGTCTTCAGACTCGTTTTTAATAAATAACCTACTGTCCGTAGTCTGAAGCCAAGCCTTTGCGGGCTGGGACTAAGAATTTTAAATGAGTAAAGAGTCTTCAGACTCGTTTTTAATAAATAAACAATAAATTTGAAAAATGTCAGATAATGGATATCAAATTAGAAATCAAAATGCAATTCACTTTGTTACATTTTCAGTTGTTGAATGGGTAGATGTTTTTACAAGGTCTGTTTATGCTGACATTGTAGTTGATAGTTTAAAATTTTGCCAACATAAAAAAGGCTTAAATATTCATGCTTGGTGCCTAATGAGTAATCATATTCATTTAATAATTTCAGCAAAAGAATCATATAAACTTTCTGATATTCTAAGAGATTTTAAAAAATATACTTCAATTAATATAATTAAAACAATCTCAGAAAATAATAGAGAAAGTAGGAGAAACTGGATGTTATGGATTTTCAAGAAAGCTGGCGAACTAAATAAACGAAATGAAAACTACCAGTTTTGGCAACAAGAAAACCATCCTATTGAATGTTCATCTTCAGACATTTTAGAGTCTAAAATAAAATATTTGCACGAAAATCCTGTAAGAGCTGGAATAGTAAGGAACGAATGGGAGTATGTATATTCTAGTGGCATTGATTATTATAGTAAAGAAAAAGGTTTGTTAATGATAGATTATCTTAATTAGCCCGTGTCAGAGACACTACATTCATTTAAAATCCGTAGAGCGCTTCACTAACTCTACGGATAGGTAGAACTACAATGTTTTTTTAATGGAATATATATTGTTTTCAATGGCATAAATAATCAATCCTGCAAGGTTTTTTGAGCCTGTTCTTTCTAATAAATCTTGCCTGTGTCGTTTAACGGTAAGTTCTGAAATACCCAGTTTTTTAGCTATTTCTGCATTAGAATGTTGTTGGCAAAGTAATGCTAACACCTGTTTTTGGCTGTTGGTTATTTCATCTTGCGTAGTGTTTGGTTTTTTTCTTTTATCAATTTCTTTGTAAGCATCTAATATTAGTACTTGTACTTTAGGGCTGTAATATTGTTGGTTATCTAGCACCATATCTAGGGCCTTGGTAATTTCGCCTAAGTTGCTGTCTTTAAGTAAATATCCAATTACATTTAGTTGCACCATTTGTTTGATATACTTAGGCTCACTAAACATGGTGGTTACTATTATTTTTATTTGAGGATTATACTCCAATATTAATTTAGAAGCTTCAACGCCATTCATGATGGGCATGTCTATATCCATAAAAATTACATCAATTTTAGGATTAATCTTTATCATATCAACGGCAGCTTTTCCGTTTGATGCTTCTTCTATTTTATCAAATTTATAGGTTTTGGAAAGTGCATTTTTTAATCCTGCACTATACATAGGGTGGTCTTCAACTATGAGTGCCCAAGGTTTATTATTTGACATAATGAGGGGTTAGATTAAAAGTAAACACGATTTCAAATCCGCTTGGCAATTGTTTGTTTAATTTCATATTGCCATGAAGCAGCGTTGTTCTTTTGGCAATATTATTTAACCCAATTCCTTTGCTAATATCACTATTTTCATTCATACCCACTCCGTCATCGGTATAATGTAATGTAAGTACCTTGTTTTCAATGTACATATTTAAATGTATGTGCTGTGCTTTGGCGTGTTTTAAGGTATTTTGAAACAGTTCCTGTAAAATTCTGAATAAAGTAATTTCAAAATTGCGGTCTATGGGGGTATTCCAATTTGGTAAGGAGTGGGTAATATGTATATTGTTAAATTCGTTAATGCGTAAAATATAATAGTCTAGCGATTTAATAAAACCATACTCGGAAAATGTTTTAGGAATCAAGTTATGGGCTATACTCCTTAAATCGTTGATAGCATGTTCCATTTGACTGTCTATATCATGTTTCATTTGTACATCCATTTCATTTAGACCATCATTGCTAATGGCATCCATTTGCATTTTAATAACAGATAAAGTTGGCCCTAAATGATCGTGTAAATCGCGGGCTATGCGCCCTTGTTCAGCTTCTTGCGCTTCCATTACCATATTAAATTGTTCCAGTTGTTTATTGCGGACTCTTCGTTGGTATACTATTACCACATTCACAAAAAAGCCCGATAATAATAACATCATGGCAGATGTAACTAACATCATGATTAAGATATCTGTTTCTTGCTGCATAAAAAGGCTTTGATGTAAAATAGGTTAACTATAACGGTAACAATTGAACTAAATACCGTATAAAATTTGCCTAATATTTTAAAATTATAAATAACCATATAGTTCATTAACAATAAAGGGGCTGACATGGAAAACATAAAGATAAGTAATCCAGCACTGATGTAAAATTGTGGATTGTTAAACAATAAATCGTCTTTTTTTACCAATTTTAAAATTAGAATACTGTTGGTAACACATGTAAATAGAGAACAAAGAATAAATACATAAATATTAAATGCATATATACCTTTTATATAAAATAGCCATGACATCGTAATAGATAAAAAAATAATGATGAAAATATTATTTACAATATGTTTAGTAAAAACATAACTGCAATATAAAAAAAATAAAATATTGAATAGATTAAAAAAAATGATGTTATTAATTTTGTTGATATAACAATAATCAAGGGCAATTTGAATAAACAAAGAAATGGTAATAAAATAAAAAAAAACTTTGGTTTGATAAACATAATTATTATACAAACCTATCCCCACGATGAATGAGGATAGGCAGGCTAAATTGAGTAATATATCGAAAAAGGTTAGCAATTTAAGGCGTTATCAACTGAACAAGTAACAGGGCAAGGTAATCCCATTTCCATAATTTCACCAGTGGTCATGTCATTGCCGTTTGAATCTACACCAACTATTACCAAACATTGGGTTTGGTCTGCTTTTAAACCATAGTACATGCGGGCACCTACACAACCAGTTTGGTTAAGCAACGAATTAAGTGTATTTTTTCCAAAATACTCTCCTTTAATGTAAAATGTTTCTGCGCTAAATTGAGCGCGATAACGGGCTGTAAGTTCAGCAGCATCTGCTAATGAAATAGCATGATCTTCGTTTCCTGTGTAATTCATAATTTTTTTTATTTTAAGTGTTTTCAATAATATGAGGAAGTTTAGTCAGGGTAAAGTAAAAATTATTACTTCCATAGGCATTTTTTATAATCTATTTATAATCAAATGCTAAGTTTTTTTAGTAACTATAATCTCCTGGTACTTTATGACCATATATGGTTACAAAGTACCATGTTTAAAATTGATTATTTAGTACCATAAAAATTAAAAACCGATACTTTACTTTTGAATAAAAAAAATGTAAAGTAAACAAAAAAACTTGCAGGTGCGTGAACACCCACAAGCTTTATCCCGATAAAATCGGGAATAAAAGTGTAAACCTATGCTAATAAAACTACACCCTATCTAGCTGCGAAAGTAGCTAAAAAATAAATGTATGCAATGCTGTGTGTAATTGCTCGGTTGTTTCCGCTTCGGCAACTATAGAAAGTAGAAGCATTAAATTTTAAATTTTCTAAAAAATCAATCAAATAAACAATCAAAATGACACAATCAAATTTAAAAATGAGAAAGCTTATAAACTTTCTCATTGAGAAAAATAAATATATAACCAAATTATCAGTTGTTTTCTTTCTAACTTTTTTATCCTTCTCCTATACTATTGCACAAACAACATGTGGTTGCGAAAATCCAGTAAGAACACTAAAACATTTATATTTTACTACACGTTGTAATACATCTATTATTTGTTATGACGCTAATGGAAATGTAATTAGTCCTACAATAACTGCAATTCCTGATCCAATTACAAATCAATGTATATGTGGTGGACCAGATGAATGGGTTCAGATAGATTATTATCAAATTGTTTGTCCTAATGGAGACACAATTATTGAAATTATTCGTTCGTTTGGTGTAGATGCGGGTTACTCTTCAAATCCAACATTAGATATACATGCTAATTTTAAAAACAGATTAACTGAAGCGTTTAATTATTACGGATTAAGTACAGGTGGAGGAAGTTTAACTATCTTGTATCCTAAAGGTTGTATGGCATTAGCCAAAGTTACCTATCCACCAGGAACAAAATGTTACTACCCTATGCCAGAAGGGCCGTCAACTTTAGTAGAATACAATTACGATAATGATAGAACCGTTGAATCTTTTCCATGTGCTGGAAGCAATTGTTGTACTTTAGATTATGTGTGGAATGCTGCTCAGAAAAGATATTTATATGTTTCTCCAAATGCTGAAATTATTTGCCCAGGACCTACACCAAACATTACTACAACCACACTTACATGTAATGATATAAATGGAAACCCACAAACATACTCTGGCACTGTTAATTTTGTTGCTGATTGTAAATCATATTGCGACCAAACTATGAATACTCAATTTAGAACTTCTAACACTAAGAATTTCGAACCATTTCCAGACCCATTTAATGTAAGTATTTCTCCAGTTCCAGCTAATGAAAGTATTACTTTTTCTGAAATAAAAAATATTAGAAAAATTGAAATTTATGATGCTACAGGTAAAAAGCAATTAGAGCAAACTACCTTTGATAAAAGCACTATAAATATTACAACACTTTCAAAAGGTGTTCATTTTGTTAGGGTTTATTTTACAGAAGCAGGTATAAGAACCATAAAAATAATTAAACAATAAATAGGTAGAATAAGGTATAAATAAATTATTTTTGTTTATACCTTATTTTAATAAATTATCATATGAAAAAATATATAATTTTTGTGCTTTTATTAGCCACTAGTTTTACTATTAATGCTCAACTATTATTAAACGAGGATTTTGATTATAATTCTGGAAGCCTTACCGATATAAAAGGTAGAAACAATGTAAGTTTTGGGAATTGGTTTAGTGTTTCAACTAGTTCATTTTTTAAAGGTGATCAATTTGTAAGTGCAGGAAATTTAACTTACCCAAACTATTTTTCAAATATCATTAGCAATAAATTAAGTGTTACTTTTGATTCCGCTGGAGCTTATAGTTATAGGCTTTTTGAACCACAATTTAGTGGTACTGTTTATTTTTCTTTTTTACTAAATGTGGAAAATCTAACTACAAATAATCCTAATAATTCAAAATATTTTATTGAAATAACTGATTCCTTGACTAAATCATGGTTGTTGAATATAGATAAGGGCATTAATGATAGTTTTTTTAAGCTAAAAATTCAAGATGATTATTCTGGCAATAAAAATTTTGTTTTAAGTAATGATTTAGCTATTAATAAAACACATTTGATAGTGATAGCTTATCAATTTAATAATGGCAATGAAAATGATTCTATTTTTTTGTGGGTTAACCAAAATGCCATTCAAAAGCCTAAACCAAATTATAGTATTGGGGTCGATAGTACTAATAAATGTTCAAACTTAGTAAGATTTATGATTCATAATTTACCTGATTTAGCTAAGATAAAAATTGATTATGATTTAGATGCATTGCATATAGGAAAAACTTGGGAAGATATAATGGGAACACCCGAGTATAATATAGCACAAATTAACACCAGTAATGCTTCAACTGGTACTGCAGATTCAGTAGGGGTAAAAGTAAAACTAAAAGGTATTGTTCATAGGTATAACCAAACTTCTATTGGTTTAAAATTTTTACTGCACGATGGAACAGGTGGAATTACTGTTTTTAGCACTTCAAAAACATTTGGTTATACAGTAGGCGAAGGAGATAGTATAGAAGTAACAGGTATAATTAATTCACAAAAAGGTTTAGTAATAATAAACATAGATACACTTATTTTAATAAGTCAGTTTAACCTAACTAGAACACCAACAACAGCAATTAAATTAGGAGAAAATACCGAAAACAAATTAATAACAATTGCCAATCTTAAATTTATAAACAAACAAACAAATAATTGGAATGTAGGCACATATAATACAATTATTCGAAACACAAACGATACGGTAACGATATTAATATTACCAACTAGTCCATTAGTTGGCAAAAAAGCACCAACAAATAATTGGTTTAATGCCACAGGAATTGGAACACAAATAAGCACTAGTTTTGTGAGTCCTTTTGCATTTAACGGCTATTCCATAGTTCCAATGAAATTATCAGACATCGTAATTGGTGATTCTATTACTAGTTTGGTTGAAGTAACCACAAAAAACAAAATTAGCATTTACCCTAACCCAGCTACCTCCAAACTAACCGTTAATTCCGAAACAGCCATTAAAGAAATTTATATTTATGATGTAATAGGAAAACTAGTAAAACAATTGAATTTAGAAAACACCAAGACTAAAATTAATGAAATAGCAATAGACGAATTATCCGAAGGCATTTATATTATTCAAGTAGTTGATGTGTTTGATTCAAAATGGAGTAGTAAATTTATTAAGGAATGATGATACTAAAGACCTGACAGGTTAAAAAAAACAAACCTGTCAGGTCTATATTCAACTCCCGTCAGACGCTTAAAAAGCCATTGCGTTGCCAAGGCGTAAGACGGGTAACTAACAAAGCTAAATTAATACCCACAAAAAAAGCCGACTGCATTTTCATACAGTCAGCTTTTTTAAATTATTGAGTTTACTTACTCGCTATTTTTACAGCATAATAATCTTGAGTGCCATCGGCTTTTATTCCTTCCACTAAAACTGCCCCTTTTTTACCTTCAAAAGCAGTTTTTACATCGTTAACAGTTGCCACTACTTTTTTGTCAATAGTAGTAATTACAAAACCAACTGGAACTCCTGCAGCTCTTAAAATACTTTTAGACCCAAAGTTTTTTACTTTAATGCCACTGGCAATTTTTAATTTCAATCTCTCATCGCGGGTAAGCGTTTCAAAATCTGTGTCTAAAGCTTTGTTTACTTCCGTTTTCTCCGCAATTTTTAAAGTAGTTTTTCCGTCTAAGCCTTTTAATTTTACATCAAATAACTTTTCTTTTCCTTCTCTAATTACTTTTACTTTTACAATATCGCCAGGGTTTTTCTTGCCAATCATTTCTTGTAATTCAGGAGTAGTTTTGGTATCAACGCCATCGGCCGAAACAATTACATCATCCGATTTTAAACCTGCTTCTTCAGCTGCACTGTTTTCCTTTACATTTCTTACATAAACACCTTTTACTTCTTTCAAACCTAATTTATCGGCAAGTTCACCATCTACATCCGAAATTTCAACACCTAAAACACCACGTTGAACGGTTCCATATTTTTGTAAATCATTGATTACTTTTTGCATTAAATTACTTGGAATAGCAAAAGCATAACCTGCATACTGCCCAGTTTCACTGGCAATGGCAGTATTTATTCCTACCAATTTACCATCTTGATTGACCAATGCTCCACCACTATTTCCTGGATTTACTGCCGCATCTGTTTGAATAAATGATTCAATTGGATATTGTTGTCCATTGCCTCTATTTATATTCAAGTTTCTACCTTTAGCACTGATAATTCCAGCGGTAACAGTTGAGGTTAAATTAAACGGATTTCCAACGGCTAAAACCCATTGGCCAACTTTTACTTCATCACTATTTCCAATAACCGCAAATGGCAAATTACTTTCCGAAATTCTTAACAAGGCTAAATCAGTATTTACATCTTTTCCTAACAATTCAGCATCATATTCACGCTTATCGTTTAAAATTACTTTTATTTTAGTGGCACCATCAATTACATGGTTATTGGTAACTATTAATCCATTTTCCGAAATAATTACACCGCTACCACTTCCGGTTCTTGGTCCTTGTTGTGGCATGCTGAAACCTCTTCCTCCAAAAAAATCAAATGGATTTATTTCTTGCGGTTGGTCGTTGCGTGTTTGGGGTTGATCAACAACAGTTAAAATATGAACTACTGTTGGCGTTACTAATTCGGCTACTGCCACAAAATCAGGTCTGTCGGCTGAGGCTGACAAACTTGCATACCTTGCTAAGTAATTTTGAGTAAATTCTGTGGCGTTTTGTTTACTTCCAAATAACTTGCTTAACCCAATTGCAGACAAACCTCCAAGGCATGCTACTGCGAAAATTAATGTGTACTTTTTCATGTGTTTTTTCTTTCAATTTATATTTTAGTAAAATTTCTTTTATTCAAATATTATTCCATTTTTTAAAACATAAACGAAATGTTTTATTAAATATTTGAAAATTAATTTATGAAAATTCTAAAAAAATGCTTAAAAATGATGTAACCAAAAAGCCCCGAAATTTCGAGGCTTTTTGGTGTAAAAAATATTTGGTAATTATTGATATAAATGTCTGATAAGAAAATTTCAAGTTCGAGGCTTGTAATACTAGAAAATATGGGAGTTTACAACTTGTACTGAGCGTAGTCGAAGTATCCTAAATGACCATTTTTATAGCGAGCATAACGATGAAATTGTACTTTTCTTGCAGACAATAATTAAGCTAATTTAGCTTTCAAATTAGTATCAATTGCATCTAAAAAATCTTGTGTGTTTAGGTAATGTTCGCCTAAAGTCACTTTATTTCCATGAATACAAACTGCTAAATCTTTGGTCATTTTACCACTTTCTACTGTTTCAATACAAACAGCTTCTAACGCATGGCAGAAATTAATAAGCGCTTGATTATTGTCTAATTTACCTCTAAACTCTAATCCACGTGTCCAAGCAAAAATACTTGCTATTGGATTAGTCGAAGTTGGTTTACCAGCTTGGTGATCGCGGTAATGGCGAGTAACCGTTCCGTGAGCGGCTTCTGCTTCCATTACTTTTCCATCAGGAGTAATTAACACCGAAGTCATTAAACCCAATGAACCAAAACCTTGTGCTACTGTGTCCGATTGCACATCGCCATCATAGTTTTTACAAGCCCAAACAAAATTTCCGTTCCATTTTAAAGCCGAAGCCACCATGTCGTCAATTAAACGGTGTTCGTAAACGATTCCTGCTGCTACAAATTTAGCTTGGTAATCTGCTTGGTAAATTTCTTCAAAAATATCTTTAAATCTACCATCATATTTTTTCAAAATGGTATTTTTAGTTGAAAGGTATAAAGGCCATTTTTTTGTCAATGCTTGATTAAAACATGAATGAGCAAAACCACGGATACTTTCGTCAGTGTTATACATTGCTAAAGCAACACCATCACTTTTGAAATTATATACTTCAAAATTTTGAGAAGCAGAGCCATCTTCTGGAGTAAAAGTAATGGTTAATTTTCCTTTTCCTTTTGTTACAAAATCGGTAGCGCGGTATTGATCACCAAAAGCATGACGGCCAATACAAATTGGAGCAGTCCAATTTGGAACTAAACGAGGAACATTTTTACAAACAATAGGTTCGCGGAAAACTGTTCCATCTAATATATTACGGATCGTACCGTTCGGGCTTTTCCACATTTGTTTTAAGCCAAATTCTTCTACACGTTGTTCGTCAGGAGTAATGGTAGCGCATTTAATACCAACACCATATTTTTTTATTGCTTCAGCAGCATCTATTGTAACTTGATCGTTGGTTTCATCTCTATATTCCATTCCTAAATCGTAGTATTTAACATCTAAATCTAGGTAAGGAAGAATCAATTTGTCTTTGATAAACTTCCAAATAATGCGAGTCATTTCATCGCCATCTAATTCAACCACAGGGTTGGCAACTTTTATTTTAGTCATAATTTATTAGTGTAAGTAACTTTGTAATTTGTGCGAAAATAAAGAGTTTTAATTAGCGAGCAAAATTCAATAAGACTGTTTTATGTTATGTTTTTGTGAAATCAATAGGCAATTGACAATAGGCAATTGGCAAAAAAATAATATTAGGCATTTTATCCTTAAATTATTGTTTTGATTCAATAAAAAATCAGACTTTAAAAGCAAAGAATTCAATCAATTCAAAATTCAAAATTCAAAATTCAAAATTTTACCTTTGATAATCAGATTATTATTTTAAAGAAAACCCTTTTTAACTTAGTTATTTTTTTGTTTTTTTGCATTCCTTTAAAATTATGACAGGCTTTACAAAAGAAACTTACATGCATTGGTTTGAGCAAATGATGCTAATGCGCAGATTTGAAGAGAAAACAGCTCAACTATATGGACAACAAAAAATAAAAGGCTTTTGTCATTTATACATTGGCCAGGAAGCAGTTGTGGCTGGAACAATGAGTGCATTAAATAGCGATGACAGAATCATTACTGCTTATCGCGATCATGCGCATGCTTTGGCTTGTGGAATTACTCCAAATGAAGTAATGGCCGAATTATACGGAAAAGTTACAGGATGTTCAAAAGGAAAAGGTGGTTCAATGCATTTATTTAGCAAAGAACATAATTTTTTTGGTGGACATGGAATCGTTGGTGGGCAAATTCCTTTAGGTGCAGGATTAGCTTTTGCCGATATGTACCGTGGCGGAAAACAAGTTACTGTTTGCTATTTTGGCGATGGTGCGGTTCGTCAAGGTGCATTACATGAAGCCTTTAACATGGCCATGTTATGGAAAATTCCTGTTATTTTTGTTTGCGAAAACAACGGTTACGCCATGGGAACTTCGGTAGAAAGAACCACCACCCAAATGGACATTTATAAAATTGGTTTAGCTTACGATATGCCTTGTAGCGAAGTAGATGGAATGCAAGCAGAAGCTGTTCATACAGCGATAGCCGAAGCTGCCGACAGAGCCAGAAATGGTGATGGTCCAACTTTTTTGGAAATAAGAACGTATCGTTACCGCGGACATTCCATGAGTGACCCGGCAAAATATAGAACTAAAGAAGAAGTAGAAGAATATAAAATGCGCGATCCTTTAGAAAGAGTAAGAAAAACAATTACTGATAATAATTGGGCTTCTCAAGCTGACTTAGATGGCATTGAAGAAAAAATTATGGAAACAATTTTGGCCTCGGTTGAATTTAGCGAAAACTCACCTTATCCTGAGCAATCAGCTTTATTCGAAGATGTATATTCAGAACCAAATTATCCATTTATTACAGAATAACAATATTACAAATAAATAAATTTCAAAAATTAATCAAAAGGAAATGTCAGAAAAAAACAAAGATTCAGGATTAGATATAGATGCAACAATTATGGAAACTACCCATAAAGTGGAGCATTTTTACCATGAAAACAAAAAAATTATTACCATAGTTGGTTCAGCTATCATTGGTTTAGTAGCTTTATATTGGGCTTTCACTCAATTTTATTTAGGTCCAAAAGAAAAAGAAGCACAAATTGCAATTTTTCCTGCACAAGCATGGTTTGAAATAGATTCTTTTGATTTAGCATTGAATGGTAAAGGCGATAAATTAGGTTTTTTAGCTATTGCCGATGATTTTAGCATGACTAAAACTGCAAACTTATCACATTTTTATGCTGGTATTTGCTACATGCAAAAAGGTGATTTTGCAAATGCAATTTCTCAGTTAGAAGATTTTGATACTGATAATAAATTAATGGGGCCAATTGCTACTGGCTTATTAGGTGATGCATATAGCGAATCAAATGATTTTGATAAAGCTGTAAAAAATTATACCAAAGCTGCTAACATGGGCAAAAACAAATTAACAGCTCCTATATATTTAAAGAAAGCAGGATTGGTTTACGAAGAACAAAAAGATTGGAGTAATGCTTTAAGCATGTACGAAAAAATTAAATCTGACTACCCTGAATCTACTGAAGCTGGCGATATTGATAAATTCTTAGAAAGAGCAAAAGCCAATAACGAAAATAATTAATTTACTCGTCATTGCGAGGAACAAACTGATATAAACCAAAAAGAGGCTGCACTTTAAAGTTAGCCTCTTTTTTTATCAATAAATAAAAATATGTCAAGCGATTTAAAAAACCTTTCAAACACTGATTTGAAAATAAGCAAAGCATTTACAAAATCTAAAATTTGTATGGCAGTAGCTGAATGGAATAGCGAAATTACTTTTGCCATGCGCGATGGTGCCATTGAGTTTTTAACTAAAATGGGTGTTAAAGAAAAAAATATTTTAATCAGTTATGTTCCTGGAGCTTATGAATTAGCTTTTGGTGCGCAGCTTTTAGCCGAAAATAAAAAATGTGATGCCATTATTACCATTGGCTGCATTATTAAAGGCGACACTCCTCATTTTGATTTTATTAGCGATGCTTGTGCCAATGGAATTATGTTAGTAGGATTACAATATAATATGCCAATTGTATTTGGTGTATTAACCACCAACGATTTAAAACAAGCAAAAGAACGCAGTGGTGGAAAGCATGGAAACAAAGGTGTAGAAGCCGCAGAAACCGCTTTAAAAATGATTGCATTACAAACAGAATTAACTAAATAAAACAATGGGAATATTTTTTTATGTTGTTATTTTCTCCATTGGAGCTGGTATAATTTATTTATTCAAAAAATACTCGAAAAAGGATTGAAGAAAGGTGTTAATTAATAAATTGTAAATATTAAAACTGCAAATAAAACATGCTAAATTCTGAAACAAATGCAAACCTAATTCCTGAAGAAGTGGTATTAAATAAAATCTATTTCATAAGGAATCATAAAGTTATGCTTGATAAAGATTTAGCAGAATTATATGGGGTTGAAACAAGGGTATTGAATCAGGCTATTAAAAGAAATTTAGAAAGATTTTCAGATGATTTTATGTTTCAATTATCCCAAGAAGAATTTAATAACTTGATATCACAATCTGTGACATCAAGTTGGGGAGGCACAAGAAAAACACCATATGCCTTTACTGAATTAGGAGTATCTATGCTCTCAAGTGTATTGAATAGTTCAAGAGCTATTGCAGTCAATATACAAATTGTGCGCATTTATTATAAGCTTCGTCAAATGATGATTACACAACAAGACGTTTTGTTAAAACTTGAAAAAATAGAAAAGAAAATTGGTAAACATGATAAAAAGATTCAGCTTGTTTTTGATTATTTAAATCAATTTATTAAACAAGAAGAAGAACCCAGAGAAAGAATAGGGTTTAAAAAATAAATTAGAAAATAAAGGATTGTTTAAATGAAGTTATGTTGGAGAGTTTGTAATAATACGAATTGATTAATTTGAAAAAAATAAAAAAAGCAATTGGAATTAATTTTATTTCAAGGGCTTTTTTTAAGCACTTTCAAAACGTACATTTTGTTAAACAAGCTAATGTAATTGTTAGCAATGCAATGCATATCATTTAATCATAAAAACAGAATAGACATTAGTTTTGTTAATTACGATTTTCAAAAATTATGAAACAAATTATTAGTCTATTTCTTTGTCTTTTGGGCTTTATTTCATTTGCACAAGATGATGTAAAACCAAAATTAACGGTGGAACAATACATTGAAAAATACTCAGCTTTGGCAGTGGAAGAAATGTACAGAAGCCATATTCCTG
>CAISTO010000321.1 GCA_903888395.1 uncultured Bacteroidota bacterium
GCGAACCCTGCAAATTTTTATGAGATTTTTTAAAAAATTCAATTTTTAAAAATGGGAATTGATTATTAAACATTTTTTTTAATTCTGACACTTTTGTTGCATCATTTATTTTAATTGTAATTATCATGCTAATAAATATAAGTGCGAAATTCGTTCATATTTATTGCAATACGTCTGATATCAATCAGTTACATTAATGATTTAAGTCAATAATCCTACTTTATCAACATAGTAATTTTATCAAAAAAAATATTATGTTAGAAACAACTCCATTAAAATCAGACTCATTACTGTCATCAATTAGTGAAACTAAATTACAAAAGTCAAGCTCGTCATATGATAGGTTAATACAAAAATTAGACTTCAGCTATTTTGGGCTTATCAGCATGACTATATTAGTAGGAAGTATCATTGGTGGTTTAAGTGCAAGTGTAGTATTATCTAACGATGCGCCTATATGGCAATTATGCTTAGTTTCAGCTGCGGCCATGGCAAGCAATACGGCTGCAATAGCGCAAGCACCAACTAAATGGGTTGCTAATTTATTCATTGTAAGTACCCTTATCAATTTAGTACTAATACTAATTAATATTTAACAATTAATTTTTCTTATTTTAATTACTTTTTTTTTCTGGAAGAAGGTTAAAAAATAAAACACTCCTTTAATTATCTTCAAGATACCATTCAGCATATGATGTTGGCGTTTCTTCTAATTTAATAGATTTCGTTTTTACATTCGCTGGTAAATTTGAACTAATTCTATCTAGAATATCAATGAGTAAATTTTCGCAAGTAGGTTGATATGAAACATAATTTATTTTTTCAAAATTTTCATTTAAATCTTTTAAATGAGCGTGACCTGAGTTTGCATTTAAAACTAATGAATGATCAAAAACATCTATCACATATTTTATAATAATTTTTTTAAAAACTAAAAAATCAATCAACATTCCATTTTTCGGATCATTATAGTTTTCAATAATTTTTCCGGCTAACGTTACGCTTAATGAATAAGTATGACCGTGAATATTTTTACATGGACCGTCATAGCCATATAAAGCATGAGCCATGTCGAAACTAAACTTTTTAGTTACACGAATATTTTTTCCTTTATCCATATTTAAGTTTAGGCTTTACCTAATTCTTTTAATCTTACAATATGTGAAGAAAAAGCTTCACGAAAACTTGATTTAAGATTATAGGATATACCAAATTCGATGGCAGTTCTTTCGACAATTGGTGCTATTTTGCAATAATGAATATGACAGATATTAGGAAACAAATGATGCTCGATTTGAAAATTAAGACCTCCAACATACCAACCTAAAAATTTATTATTTCTTGCAAAATCCGAAGTTGTTTTGAGTTGATGCACGTACCAGTCATTTTGCATAGTGCTTTCTGGAATAGGCTGTTCAGCTCCTTCAACAACATGAGCCATTTGAAAAATAAAACTCAAAATAATACTTGCTACCCAATGCATAATAAAAAAACCTATTAAAATTTGATACCAAACAAAATCAGTTAACCAAATAGGTAAACCCAATATAGCTAAAAGATAAATGGTTTTACGAATCACCATTTTTATAAGTTCATTTCTTACTGTTTTATTTTGACTTCTTACTAAACCTTTTTTGTTATAATAAAATAAAAGTGAAAAATCATTGATCAATTTTGCAATCGTCATTAGGCCATAAAAAACAAAAGCATACATAAATTGATAACGGTGATGTTTTTTAAGTGGTTTATATTCCGCTAACCGAATTGGACCTTTAGAATTAATATCTTCATCTAACCCGGAAATATTTGTGTAAGTGTGATGTAAAACATTATGTTGAATTTTCCAATTTAACACATTACTTCCTAATAAATATAAAGTGCCTCCTAACATATTATTTACCCATTTATGCTTAGAATAAGACCCATGACAAGCGTCATGCATAACA
>CAISTO010000322.1 GCA_903888395.1 uncultured Bacteroidota bacterium
ATTGTTTTTCGTTTTTTTAAAAAAAACTATTGTTGTTTTTTGATAGTCTAAAAAGATAGCTATAAACTCCTATTTTGCTAATATTTTAAGTCAATCAATATTTATAAATATAAAACTAACTAACAAAACAAAAAACAATGAAAAAAACAATTTTAGCAATTTTAACTGTAGGAACAATTATGTTTACTGCATGTAGCAAAGAAGAAACAAAAGTTACACCAACTGACGTAAGAGACCAAGCAGTTGGAAATTACAACTACAAACTGGTTAACTACTTATTAGTAAGTGGAGAATTAATTCCAAATGATTCATCAACAGGAATATTAAAAGTTGAAAAGGGAACTTCGACTTCTACTATTTTAATCAAAGAATCAAATGGTAAACTTATCACTACTGGTTCTAAAATAAGTGCTGCTTCTAACGGTTTTACTTTCGATATTGATCCACAAACAGTTGATTCTGTAACATTTGAAGGTTATAACTATTTTACTTTAGGTTCAACAAAATATCATGGTGGTTTTATTTCAGGTATAAACAATTTAGCATTTGCATACAAAGCAACTATTTCTGGAATGTCTTTAGTATTAGTTGCAGAATGTACCAAACAATAATTATTACATCTACATAAATTTTAAAAATCCTGCCAAGTGCAGGATTTTTTTTTGCTACCAAGCGTCATCTATTAGCTCATCATCATTGATTGATTCATTTGAATTGATGATTCTAGATTCATGATTATTTTTCCTTGATTTTTTATTCAAAAACCAAATAAAAGTGATATTGGCAAAAACTGAATTACTTCCGTTAAAGCTAAAATCGTTTACAATTGAATTGTTATTTTCATTGGTAAAAAATACTTTTTGATTGCCAACAAATCCGGCTTGAAACAATATCATGTTGGTTTTATTTACCATCCTAATATCTCCCATGAACTGGTAATTCCTTTGTCTCAATATCAATGTAACGTTTGTGGTATCAACGCTTAACTTATTTTGATAATGATTGATTCCACCACTGGGTCTGAAAGTAAATCCGTAAAATAATTTTTGAACTTTAGTTTGTTTCTTCCAATTAATAACAAAAGGAAGTGTAACATTTAACATTGATTTCTCACTGGTTTTGTATTTAAATCCAAGCACAGGTAAAACCAAAGGTTCACCAAATAAATAAGTAAAAGTTAAACCAGTTCTGTATGAAAACCTGGGGTTTACTTTTCTCATGTACAACATCATTCCTGAGTACCTAAATGTTGCATCGGGTAAAGTGTATTCATCTTCATTGGCAAATACATTGGCTGCTAATAAAAACGTGTTTTTAGCTGAAGTATGAAAAAGTCCAGAAAGACCAATTTTAAAATTTATGAGTGTTCTATTTAAATTTTCATGTCCAAAATTTACTTTACCAATTTGTAGTGAAGGCAAAACATTGATTTGACTGTATTTTAAAACACCCTCTTTTTGTGTAAAGCTTGAATAAAGGGAATGTTTGTAGCCAATTAAAAACTTGGTATTTCTAAAATTATATTTACTATCATTTAGTGAATCGTTGAATTTTAACTTACTTATTGATTGTGAATTGAGCGAAACAGTTAAATTGTTTCCTAAATAATTTTTTGATTGAGCATGTGCTTTACCAAATAAAACTAAGAAAAATGCAGCCAAAAAAAGTGCAATTTGAATACACAAAAATGCCTTATTGAACAAGTTGTTCAATAAGGCATTTGTTATTTTTTTTAAATGCTTAGGCATTAATTAATTGCTTGTATGCAGTTGCATCCATAAGTTCCGAAATTTCAGCTTCATTACTTATAGTACATTTTATCATCCAACCATTTCCATAACAATCATTATTCACGTTTTCAGGAGCTGCATCTAAATCTGCATTTAACTCTAACACTTCACCCGATAAAGGCATGAATAAATCAGAAACAGTTTTAACAGCTTCTACCGTACCAAAAACTTCGTCTTTAGCAATCGTTTTTCCTTTACTTGGAATATCTACGTAAACAATATCGCCTAATTCATGCTGTGCAAAATCAGTAATACCAATGTATGCTACATTGCCTTCAATGCTAACCCACTCGTGGTCTTTGGTGTATTTTAAGTTTTCTGGAAAGTTCATTTTATTTTCTAAATTTATGGTTATTTTTATGGCAGCAATTTAAGATTTACAATCAATATACAAAATCAAATTTCTATTAATTAATTGGCCAACAAAAATTATAAATTTTGCTTTATTGTTGCTAAAGCAATTACACATGAAAAAACAATATCAATCACTCAAAGAATTTTACCCTTTTTATTTGAGCCAACACCAAAATAAAACAAGTAGAATGCTACATTTTATTGGAACAAGTTTATTTGTTTTTATGTTCTTTGGCTCATTTATATTTCATGAAGTTACTATTTTATTGTTTTCTCCAATTTTAGCTTACGGATTTGCATGGATTGGTCATTTCTTTTTTGAAAAAAATAAACCTGCAACCTTTCAATATCCTTTGTATAGTTTAGCTTCAGATTTTATTCTTTATTTTGAAATATTGTCGGGGAAAGAAAGTTTTGATGCCAAGCAAAAT
>CAISTO010000323.1 GCA_903888395.1 uncultured Bacteroidota bacterium
ATTGTTTCACCATTCATAACAGGTACTAACTTTGGTTGAATAAATCCTTTGTATGCTGCAACGTTTAATTTATTAAAACGGCTTTTTACTTCTTTTAATAATGTTTGGTCTACTTTAACACCATAGTTTTCTACTAATTCAGTAGCAGCTTTAAAGTCACCTTCCGATTTAATACGTTGAATTTCTTTCAATAATTGTCCAAATAAATTACGTAATTTATTATAGTCATTTACTTTCACGTAAGTTTTTCCATTACGTTTTATAAATGAAATTACATTGTCTTTTTTACCCATTTCGTAAGCCCATTTTGCATTTAATTGGCGGTTACGCATGTGTGCTTCTTCTAAATTTTCGCCAATATTTAAACGAGTTAATTGAGTAATTAAACCGTTCATAATATAGCCATCGTATTCTGCTTTACCGCAATCAAGACTAGGCATTACACCCATGTCAACTAATTTTTGGTCTAACACATAATACAATGCTACTAAATCGGCACGAGCTTCTTCTAATGTACTTGCATAATTTTTTAAAGTTTGGTCAGGATCGCCAATTCCTTTGTTAATTTGTCCACTTGCATGTCCAATAACTTCATGCATATCTGTATGTAAATCGCCAGCTAATGAACCATATTTTTTAGCAAGTTCAATTTGTTTTTCGTTTTCAGCAAATTCTTTTAACATTGGACTTTTAGCACCAACAATATTATAGCTATGAACAATATTACTTAATGAAACTGATTTACTACCGTGCTGTTGGCGAATCCAATTTGCATTTGGAAGATTTATTCCTATTGGAGTTGATTGCGCACTGGCACCCGATTCTTGAATAACAGTAATTACTTTTGCAGTAATTCCTTTTACTTCTTTCTTTTTATGTTCAGCAGCTATTGGCGAATTATCTTCAAACCATTGAGCTTCTTTTGCTACTGCTTCTATTCTTTTGGTAGCTATCATGTCTTTTAGCGAAACAACCGATTCAAAAGCTCCACGTTTTCCAATGGCATCATCATATACTTCTATAAAACCATTTACTACATCTAATCTACTATTTACATCCGAAACCCAAGCAATATTATATTCGTCCCATTTTTTTAAATCACCCGTTTTAAAGTATTCAACAAGTAATGATAAAGTCAATTTTTGTTGGTCATTTTCTGCAACGTTCACCGCTTTTTTTAGCCAATAAACCATTTGTTCCATTGAACGGCTATACATGCCACCAACTTTCCAAACTTTTTCTGTTACTACCCCATTTTCTTTCACCATTTTGCTATTCAATCCCCACGAAATTGGTTGAGTATCGTCTTTGGTCATTTTAGCATCGTAGTAATCTTCTACTTCTTTTTGGGTAACACCTTCATAAAAATTATTTGATGATGCTTTTACATTATCAATTCCTGAAGCTAAATCAACAGTTTTATTTTCAAATTTTGGGTCGAACATAATAGGCTTCAAATCCAATAAAAAATCATCAATTGATTTGCCATTTAATGGCAATAATCTATAATCAGAACCTTGAACCAATACTTTAAAGAAGTCGTAAGTACATTCCGGAACAAATTTTAAATTAGAGTAATGATGGTGAATTCCATTTGAAAAGAAAACACGTTTGGCATACGTTTCAAACTTTTTAAATTGGGCATCTTTTTTATTACCCATATAAGTATTGAAAATAGCTTCAATTGTTTTACGAATGGTTAAATTATATTTATATTTTTGGTCGTAAATAATATCCCTACCTGAATTGGCAGCTTCAAATAAATAGTATGCTAACTCTTTTTGTTTAGGTGTAAGTTCATCAAATCCCTCTATTTCGTATCGTAATACTTGTAAATCGGCAAAGCGATCGGCTTCCACTTCAAATTTGTGAGCTGTATTTACACTTTTTTTGTCAGTCATTTTTTGAGGTTTGTTTTGAGCATAACTTGATACCACAAGACTGGTGCTTGCTACCATTGTTAAAATAAATTTGTTTATTTTCATGTATTTATTCAATTATTATTTTCTTAGTTGAAATAAAATTATTATTGTTTAATAATTGAAGCAAGTAAATACCTTTTGGCAAATTGGCAACATCTATTATTTTGTTTTTTAAATAATTTTGCTCATTTAATAATTGACCATTTAGGTTAAAAATTTTATAACCTTGAATTATTTCATTGGTTTGAATTTCTATCTGAGAGCTTGCTGGCTGCGGAAATACACTAAAATTAGCATTGCTAAATACATGATTTGTAAATGAACCAGGGCCATTTTGGCCTTCATTGCCGGTGGTAAGTGAAGAATCTGGTTCTGTTTCATAAGCACATTTTAAAATATTTAAAGTGGAGCCATTACTTGAAACATTTACTAAAATCCAAAAGTAAAAAAGTTCAGGTGTATTATAATTCATTCTGCCTACTATGTATTGATTTCCTTTTCCAGCAAAATCGGTATAAGCTAAAGCAGGGCTTTGAATAAAAATTGGATTTGATTTCCAAGTGCTTAAACTTGTAAAAGTTTGATTGTTTTTAACTTTAACGGGGTAATTATTTCCACCACTTATTGTACCCGTAGCCAAATAATTATTGTTTCCATTGCCTATTCTTCCAGTTATTGTAATGGAACCATTTGCAAAATAATTGAATGTTAAATCATAAGCACCATCATTGGTAACATCTAATTGGTAACTTGTTATAACACTATCTACAGTTTTGTTAATGGTATTGTTTACAATTGTTGCATTACAATAATTATTTAAAAGGAAAGCGCATAATGCAGTAAAAATCTTTTTCTTCATACTTTTTTGGTTTTTTAGATTTGCGAATTAAAGCTAATAATTTGTTTTTGAAAAGTTGATTCTGCTAAAAAACACATTTTTGAATGATAATGTCTATTTTTTTATAATTTATTTTTACTATAACTAATAAAAAAATGTTTGCTTTGCTATTGCAATGTTAAACTTCAAAGCTAGGTCATTACAAAAAGAAATATTAGACCAAAACGATATTCCAGCTAGGGATTTATACCAAAATTTATTAGAGCTAAATATTATAAATACTTGGCTTGGCGGACATCAAGTTACGTTAAAAGGATTAAAGCAATTTAAACTTGAAAAAAATACAGTTTATACTTTAATAGATATTGGATGTGGTGGTGGCGATAACTTAATTTATTTGTCCAAATGGGCAAGAAAAAATGGTTTTAAATTTAATTTTATTGGTGTTGATTTAAAAAAAGATTGCATTGATTATGCAATAATTCAAGCAAAAGATTTTCCTGAAATTACATTTATTGAAGCAGATTATAAGCATTTGCCAAGCATGAATATTCAATTTGATTTTGCTTTAGCTTGTTTATTTACTCATCATTTAACAGACCAAGAAATTATTAAATTAATAAAATGGTGTAATATAAATGCCAAAAAAGGTTTTATCATCAACGATTTACACCGCCATTTTTTTGCTTATTATTCCATTGCTTGGCTTACGCAAATATTTAGCAAATCGTATTTAGTGAAAAACGATGCGAAGCTTTCTGTAGCAAGGGGTTTTGTTAAAAATGATTGGCTTCAAATAATAGAAAATTGCAATGTTCAATTCAGTAATATTAAATTAAAATGGGCTTGGGCTTTCAGGTGGTTAGTAATTGGTAAAATGCATTAATTAAAAGCACTATTTTTTGTTCATTTTCAATTAATTTGATTTTACAATACAATTCCTTACATTCGCCAAGCTTAATTTTTTATGGAAATACTCATTTTAAATGCCACTGTTTGCTTTCCTGCAAGTCCTTTTTTAAATAAAGTTTGCGA
>CAISTO010000324.1 GCA_903888395.1 uncultured Bacteroidota bacterium
AGCATTGTAAGTGTATTTATTACTGATTTACAAGATGTATCGGGATTTTATACTTCATACTTAATATTTCATTAAACAAACACGCTCGTCTCAAATACCAGCACTCGCTCGCATCATACGAGTGTGAGTTTTTTTTGACATCTCGCCCAATTATTTTTTCTGTCTTTTTAAAGTATTAATCAGCCGTAGCCTATTCATTAGCTATATTTGTATGATGCGAGTGGTTAATGTCACAATTTTTTAATGAGGCGTTAAAAGATACGTGTCATAATTCGTATATTTAGGGGATAAATACGAATATTTTATTATGTTTGAAATAATAATTCACTATTCATGAGAAAAATATACCTTATTTTATTTGTAATTGCAGTAGCAGTAACTAATATCAATGCGCAGCCCTATAAAATTGGACACACAACAATTAATTTTATTGATGCTAGTAGAAGTAACAGAAATATAGCTACAGAAGTATATTATCCTGCGGATGTTTCAGGCGATAATGTTGCGTTAACGACTTTAAATTCGCTTAAATTTCCTAGTTTAGTATTTGGACATGGATTTGTAATGACTTGGGATACATATCAGAATTTTTGGGAAGCTCTTGTGCCGAATGGCTTTATAATTGCTTTTCCAAAATCAGAAGGGTCATTCTCGCCTTCTCATTTAGAATTTGGAAAAGATTTGGCGTTTGTAATTAATCAAATGAATGTTTTAGGAACACAAAACACTTCTATTTTCTTTAATAGAGTTAGCCCAAAGAATGCCGTTATGGGACACAGTATGGGCGGTGGCGCATCATTTTTGTCGGTTCCTTTGAATTCTAATATTACCACTTTAGTGAATTTTGCAGCAGCAGAAACTACACCTTCAGCAATAACAGCATCGGCTTTCATTTCTATTCCTTCTTTGATTTTTGCTGGTGCAAATGATTGTGTTGCTCCTCCAACAACAAATCAAGTGCCGCTTTATAATGGAATTATCAGTACTTGTAAAACCTATATTAGTATAGTTGGTGCCAGCCATTGTCAGATGTCAAATAGCAATACTTTATGTAATATTGGAGAAACTACTTGTACGCCAACACCTAAAATTTCGAGAAGCGAACAACACACTAAAATTTTTAGTTATTTATTGCCGTGGCTTAATTATCAATTAAAATCTGAGTGTTCGCAAGGGGCGATTTTTGATTCTCAAATAATCTCGGACGCAGCGATTACCTACCAAAAAAATTGCATTCAGTGTGTTCCATTGCTATCAAGCGAATTAAATAGTTTATATAATGAAATTGTATTGTTTCCAAATCCTGCCAATGATTTTATTTATGTAAAAGGAATTGCTCAAAAAGCATATTTTTTCAAAATTAGAGATACAAATTCAAAAATAGTATTACAAATTAAAATCACTGAAAGCCAAAATATTGATATTTCTAAATTGTCATCTGGTGTTTACTTTTATGAAGTTATTGATTTAAACAATAAAACTGTTAAAGGCAAATTCATCAAAAACTAACTTTGTGAATTTGCTTTTTTGTTAAATTAAATATCAAGGTGTAAATTACTTTCCGATACAGAACTTGCTAAATATATTAGCTAATAAGTCGTCACTTGATATATCCCCAACTATCTCACCAAGGTGATAAATTGCTTTGCGAATGTCAAATGCCAACAAATCGCCTGTTTGTTGCATGTCCATTCCCGTTAATACATCTTGCAGTGAATTTGATGTATTTAACAAAGCTTCATAATGGCGCATATTGGTTATAATTACATCGTTTTTAACTGCATCTCCTCTAATTATTTCAATTAATTTTTTGTTCAATGCTGCCAAATTATTTTTTTGTAAAGTACTTACAAATATTGGTTTTGCTTGGTTGCTGGTAGCAATAAAAGAATTAAGAATATCGTTTTTGTTTTCAGCCAATAAATCAATTTTATTTCCAACAGGAATAACCACCGCATGGTGACTAATCAATGCTTCTAATTCGGTTTTTAATTCTTCAACAGTGGTATTGCTTGCATCAAATAAATAGATAACAATACTAGCTTTATTGATACTTTCAAATGTTCGTTCAATGCCAATGGTTTCTATGGCATCAGTGGTGTTTTTTCTAATACCTGCAGTATCAATTAAACGAAACAAAATGCCATCAATAATAAATGTTTCTTCTATGGTGTCGCGTGTGGTACCTGCTATATGACTCACTATGGCTCTTTCATCGTTGATCAAAGCATTCAGTAAAGTGGATTTTCCAGCATTGGGTTTTCCAACTATTACTGTTGGTATTCCATTCTTAATGGCATTGCCATATTTGAACGATTGCAATAATGATTGCACCAAGTTTAAAATGTTTTGAACTAAATCTTTTAGTTGCGGTCTACTAGCAAATTCTACATCTTCTTCCCCAAAATCTAATTCAAGTTCTATCAAGGAAGCAAAGTTCACCAATCGTTCGCGTAAATCTGTAATCTGACTCGAAAAGCCACCACGCATTTGTGTCATGGCAGTTTGGTGACTGGCTTCGCTATTACTGGCTATTAAATCAGCTACGGCTTCGGCTTGTGTTAAGTCGAGTTTTTTATTCAAAAACGCACGCATGGTAAATTCACCAGGCTTAGCCGAACGCGCACCATTTTTTATAAATAATTGTAAAATTTGTTGTTGAATATATGCAGAACCGTGGCAACTAATTTCTACTGTATTTTCACCGGTATATGATTTTGGTGCTACAAAAATAGTGGCCAATACTTCATCTATAATCTTAGGATTTTCTATATTAGAAACATCAATGATTCTTCCAAAATGAGCAGTATGAGTAGCTTGCGATGCAAGATTTTTTCCTTTAAAAACATGGTTTACAATGTTAATTGCATTGCTTCCACTAATTCTTATTACGCCAATGGCACCAATGCCTTCGGGAGTTGCCAATGCACAAATGGTGTCGTTTAAATCGCTTCTTAAATAATTACTCATGAACAGCAAAAGTATAGTTTTTTGTTTGATAAATATATCAATTCAAGGAGCTAACTTTTTTGGTGCTGATTAGGACTTTTGAACTTAAAATTAAAATCCTAAAATAAGGAAGTATAGTAAAACAAAGTATTTAAATTTAGAATAAATCACTATGTGTTCCAGTTCTAATTAAATGAATTTCTTTTTTATCCAAATCACATAACCATATTAATAACCAATCTGGTTGAATATGACACTCCAAATGATGTTCAAAATTGTTTTGCACTCGCTCGCATCTTGCGAGTGTGAGTTTTATTGGCGTCCCGCCTTTTATAAAATCAGCCGGAGGCTTATCAATTCCTTCACTCGCAAGATGCGAGCGAATGCGTGCAAGGTAAACTGCCTGTTTTTTCAAGCATTTCAAAAGTTGAATTGATTATCTTTAAATTCAAGTTCCTTTTGATACAAAGTTTATAATCTTTTTGAAACTGTTTAGTTGTATGTAAAGTAAACATTTTACTTATTTAAAAAAGCTATCAAATCCTTAGCAGTTTTATGTTTTTTTGATTGACTATTTTTAACCTCATCAATCGCTTTTTTTGTTGTTTCATTTGGTTCTTGATGCACAGTTACAAACAATAAAGTTTTAACATATTCTAAAAATAATTTAGCTTGTTTTTTATTCGTATCAATGGAAATGTAAGTCATATTACTAAAATTTTAGTAGAAATATAAATTTAAAATATTGTAATAATTGTTTTAAATAATTAAAAGCATGTATTTTATTTATCCCAAACAGGTAAAATATTTCCTCTTAAGTCAGCATAAAGTGAAATGTCATTGTAAATAATTTCGGCCACACCATCTTCAAAAGTTCCAACAAAATCAAAGTCTAATTTCAACACCAATTTGCCTTCTTTGTTAATGGCGCCCCATTTACTACCTTTTCTTACTGGGCATAATCCATTGGCAAAGTAAGCCACCTCATCGTAAAAAGGTTGCATCATCATTTCGCCTTTTCCATTAATGAATCCGTATTTTGCTTTTCCCATTTTATCAAACATTTTAAAGCCAGCAAATCCTTCTGCATACGGACGTAATTCGTCAAATGTTGGTTCAAATTGTTTTACTCCAGCGGTGTTAATAAAACATACTTTTTTCTGAATTTCTACTTCGGCCAATCCATTGTTAAACATGCTTGCATAATCGTATTGTGCAGGAATAATTATTTCACCTTTATCGTTCATGTAACCAAACTTTCCATTGTCAATAAAAACGGCAATTCCCTCATTGAACTTTCCTATTTCGGTAGTTTCTTTACATTTTTTTGTAAAGGTATTGTCTATCAAATAAGTCATGTTATTTTCTTTAACCCTTGCCATGTTATTTTCAAAATTTTCAGCATCTCTATATATAAAATCACAGGCATATTTACCATCGGATTTAATATAAGCAAATCGGTAAGCAAGGCTAGTTACATCAATATAATATTTCTTTGAAACTTCATCCATTTGTCTGCTAACCCTTGATAATCCATTGTGAAAAGGATTTGCCTCATATATAAATGAATCTAATTTCATGGCAACTTTTCCAGTTGCATCTACATAAAACCATTGCATTTTAAAATTGCGTGCGGCACAACTTCCCTCACTGAATTTAGAAATAAACTGATACACTCCGGTGTCAATAATTCTTTTTTCTGAGGCATTGATTAAGCAAGGTTGATTGCCTAGGGCAACCACCGCAAAACCTTCATTGAACTCTTGCGCAATGTCGTATTTAGGCGTAATTACTACTTTTCCTTCTGGGTTCATATAGCCCCATTTGTCTTTTAACAAAATAGGAAAAAGTTTTTGAGCACTTGCACTTAAATTTAAAAGTGTAATGAATATAATTGTATAGCTGATGTGTTTCATAAGTGCAATAATATTGATTTCATTGAAACAATCATTAACATTTATTGCAACACCTGCATAGTAGCTTGGGCTTTTAGTAAACATTCATCGTATTCATGCGCTGCAACGCTATCGAATGTAATGGCGCCACCTACCATTAAACTTAAATATTTATTACTTTCATTGTATTGAATAGAACGAATGACTACATTGAAATCGAAATTTCCATTGGGTGCAAAATAACCCACAGCACCACTATATAGCCCACGTTTGGTGGCTTCATATTGTTCTATCAATTCCATGGCCATTACTTTTGGCGCACCTGTCAT
>CAISTO010000325.1 GCA_903888395.1 uncultured Bacteroidota bacterium
AAAGGTTTCAAGAATATTCCATCTTGAACTTGAAGATTGTTTGTATTGGAAAGTAGTGTTTTGAAAACCTCCAAAGTTATAATCATAATCAGCAATAATTACTTTCATGGTATCTTTAAATGTATTGTTTAAAGTCCATTTATCGCCAGGATTATAAATATTAGCTTCTGTACAAGTAGGAATATAGTGAACAGATACATAGGCCGAATCAACTATTCCACCATCACATGGGGATTTAAAAATCAATAGTATACTGTCATAATCATAATATTGAGTACCCCTTCTGATGGTAAGTGTTTTGGTAATAGTTGAACCATAAGGAACATCAAAATCTTTGTTTGGATCCAAACCATCAATGGTTAATGTTGCACCATGAGGATTTGTTGCATCCACAACCCTAAAAGAATAAGTTTGATCATCACCTGAAACCTCACTTTGATTACCTAATTGCAACTGAAATGTTGCGGGCTGATCAGCTGGAACATTAAATTTAACAGGTTGAGAAACTTGGATAGTTGGAACATGTCGTTGGGCTGTACCATCACTTAACTTTAAATTACTTGAATTTCCATCATAAAAAGTTGTCGAAGTAACAGTATCGCCTGGTTTATAATAATTTGACCAAACTTCACCTTCAAAAGGACAAGAAGTTTGACCTCCAATAGTTTTAAAAATATGCCCATTTCCAGTTTTAGGATCAATAATATTCGTAGATATTAAATCTCCATCATCTCCATCTTGTAAAGAATAACTAATTGTAATTGTGGTGTCACCATAAGTACCATTATCTGTAGTATTAGTTTCCCCCAAAGTTAAACTACCATTGAACTCAATACCACCACCACCTGTAATTGCTTTGAATCCATATGCTTCATCATGGGCTAAATAAACTTCTGTAGTAGTTGTCTCATCTTTGCTTTTTGTACAAGAGAATGTACGGTTTATTAAAGCTTTTCCAACACTAGAATTTTCTGCTACTAATGTAGTACTGTTTATAGCATTCATTTTTTCTTTTTCGTTTTTAGCTAATGCTTGTTTCCAAAGTTGAATTTGAGTATTATACCAACGTACAGAATCAATATCATTAGTTTGAACGGGAGAATAAGTATAACTTGGTCCAGATTTATCCGCAGCTTCTTGAGTCAAGCAATTAGGACTGCTTCTAAGGCTACCCCATATTGGATCATCGTTATTAGATGCGAATTTTTGCAAATATTTAGGATCACTTGTATTTGTAAAATTAATGGTGTATTTTTTTGTACCATTTGCTTTTTTGCTATTTGAAATCAATGAATTTCTTGATAATTGCAAATTTGGAATAATTATATTTTCAACTTCTGCAACGGTATATGCAAAAACAGTAGCTATTCCACTTGAATTAATTGCTAAATTAGAAAAAATTCCCATTTTGTAACCATTATAGTTAGTACTTCCACAAATAGCACCCGGAAGATCACATAAATCTTGTTTTATTAAAGTTAAATTTTTGGCAATTCCAAAAGTGTAATTTTGTGAATGTCCAAATAAAATATCAGCCTTTGGACCAACTTCATTACTTCCCGAATTACCAGTACCTGAACCATTAGTCCCTGATGTGACAATTGATATGTTTGAACTCATCGTTTCAACTTTTTCTCCATTTGATCCGTATGTAGAATTTTTGGTCACACCAAATCCTGCGCTTCCACCTACCTCTGTTTCTGCAGCAAAAAAACCACCTAATGCTACTCCAGTTGCCCATTTTCCACCTAAATATGCCGTTCCCATAAAACTTCCTCCTACATTATTTAAATTGGAGTACCTTTTTGTGGTTGTAAAAGTTGTATTTTTTTCCCATGTGGCTGAACTTGTCGAACCAGGAGGATCCCTTAAAATTAAATCCACTTTTTGTGGGCCAAGAGTAGTAAAACTAGTTCCACTAAAATTACCTCCAAATAAAATTGCTTTATATGTAGTGTTTCCGGGATTAGGTAACCATTCAGCAAACCTTACTCCAGTATTACCTGAAGTATAAAAAATAGCTTGAAGTGATTTGGTGAAATTTAAAGTTGGATCCAAAGAATTAGTAGTTAAATTGGGTAAACCTCCCCTAAATGAATACAATCCCAAACCATTTTTAACTTCTATTGAGCCAATTGTATCAGCTGATTCAAATCCTGCAAATGAATTATATATATTCAATGTGCCATCTAAAGGAACTTTAAATTGTGTTGAAGGACTTGCATCATAATTTGTATAGGTTTCAAAAGCATATACCTTTGCAGTATAATCTTTATATTGTAAAAAAATAGGATAACCAAATGGATTACTAGGCAATAAAGAAATGGTATCGTTTGCTGAAGTTATAATTTGTGTTTCGCCAATAAAACTACTATCAGTAGACGTTTTGTTTTTTGTTCTTGCAAAATCTAATTTAGGAGTATTATAAATGATATAATCTCGCCTTAAATTATAAGAAGTGGTATCAATTCTTAAAATGGTATTTGTTCCAGCTACATAAACGGTATCAGCCACTTTTACGCTTGTACTCACAGCATTTGTTAAATCTAAAATTGATTGAATATCAAATGTAGCAGCTAGGTTTGTTAGAATTTTTAAGGTATCAACTGTATAAATTAATGGTGGCAAATAAGCGGTATACTCTCCTGTGGCATTATCTGTTGTAATTGACAAACGTTTACAGCCATTTGATAATTGCGATTTAAAATGAATCCTTGTTTTTCCAATATTATTAACAGACCTACCTAATCCAATTTTTTTATTGGCTTCTACAGCACCTCCAACTGCTCTGCCCACTACTTTTACCAAAGTAGTATCATAAAATAGAATGCCTGCTGTTACACCTTGAAAATTATAAGTTCCTGTACTTGGAAAACGACCTGCACTAAAAACATGTCCATCTTTTACTGTTTTTATTATGTGATTTCCTACAGGTACTTGAATGCTAAATGCACCAGTAGAAGATGAAGCAACTGCTTCCCCATTTAATTTTACCAAATCGCCATCTATGCTGAAATTTATTCCTTCAGCAGGGCAAGATGTACCAGCATAATATACAAAACCAGTGGTAGTAAATGATGATTGATCAATAAAATCTTGCTGATTAAAAACAGCAGCACCTTCACTGATATTTATATTTCTTATTTGATCAAATAAATGAGTTTGATAAATGGGAGTTATTGTAAAGTTTTCTCCACCTCCCACAAAAGTTATATATGTTACCGTATAATATCCATTTTCATCGGTATAACTCGCGTTTGATAATTCAGATTTAGTTGGAATTGAATTATTAAATGTCGGACCTGATGAAGATGTAATTGTTCCATGATTTTCATTAAATACTGTACCTTTTTTCGAATAATCAAAAAATCCTAAATAACCAGATACATTTTCATCGAAAGAATAATAAGCCGACAAACCATCATCATCAGGGCTTACTTTTCTACAAAAATCTAATGCTACTTTGTCTTTTGTTTTCGCATAATTATAAATCCTAATTTCATCTAAATTACCAACAAATGTATTTCCTATTTGAATACTTGAACTAGAAAGCGGTAAAAAACTAAAACTAGGGTTAGCCAATGAATCTACTTTTACTCCATTGATATAAATAAACATCGAATCAGCCTTTAATGTTGCCGATACCTGGTTATAATTATTTGCTAATATTGATGCAATACTAGTTTTGGTTCTTGTAACTGAACCATTATAAGCACTTAATTCCAAGTTGGCATTCACTAAACTTAATTTAAAAGTTTTTGAGCCGGAAGTAATTTTAATTAATTCCTTTGTTCCCGAAATGTTACTTGGTTTAAACCAAGTTTCTAAAGTGATACCCGAACTAAAACTTAAATTAGAACTTGTAGGTACATTTAAAGCACCTGTACCATTAAATAACATAGAAGCACCAACTGAAGATACAGAATTGCTCGTTGGCGAAACCATTACTTTAGCCTCTTTTAACGATATGCCTCCTTGATAAGTAATTTTCCCACTTACTGTTCCAAATGCTCTTTTAAAGCCTAAATCTTCTGATGCATTTGAATAATTCAATGTACCCGCACAGTTTAAAACTCCTATTAAAGTATATTTATATAACACTCCAGTTATTGCATAATTATCTATATATGTTCCCTCACCTCCTCCTGGAGAACCTATTAAAACAGAATCAGAATTAGAGCCATATACTTTTCTGAAAACTTTATAAGAAGTTAAAAAATCAACATTTACAGTACTCCATTCTAAAGTATTTAAATTTGAACCTTTTGAACACTTTAATTTATTAGTAGTTCCATTGAACGAATTTGAAATAGTTGGAGTTAATTTGATAGTTGGATTACTTGTAGAAGCGGTACCAGTTGGCAAACAATTATTTTTGGCCCTTACTTTATAAGTATAATTCACACAAGGTAAAATATTATAATCAGTAAATGTTCGACTAGATAAGTCAACATTTTCATAAGTTGTTCCTGATTGTGAAGTTCGCTCAATAATAAATCCTGTAATATCACTTCCAGAATAACCCCAACTTATAACAATTCCTGTATTTGATCCATTAAATGAAGCCTGAACATTGGTAGGTATTCCAGGAGCAGTTGGTGATGCCCCTGATTTTATAGATGAAAACGTTTCTCCACAAGTACCTTCTGTTCCTACTCTATAATAATAGGTAGTATTTCTAGAAGGCACAGTTTCGTCAGTGTAACTTCGCTCTCCTCCATCTACATAGGAAAGTGGGGTGCTACTAAAACTACTCGAACTTGTAGACCTATAAATATTAAATTTAATTGGATTACTTGTGTAATATGTCCAATTTAAGTCAATTGTTCCTTCGCAATTACCTAAACTGCCTGTAAGTCCAGAAACAGCACTTAATACTCCCTTTCTTGATCCTACAGAACTATTTGAACTAGCACTTAATAACTGATGATATGATGTGTTATAAGATGCTTTAATAGTGTAAGTATAATTTCCAGCGCCTGCGCCATAATCTTCATAAGATGTTGAAGTACTGCCCAATTCAGCTACCAATGTGGTACTATTTCTATATATTTTTTGAGTATAAGCACAAGGAAAACTATTTGGTAATGTCCATTCTAATTTTACTTTATCACAATGAGCTCCATCTGAAGCCACTAAACTTGTAGGAGGGGTTAAAGTAGGAATGATAGCCATTACAGAAGTTGCATCACCTTGAGTCCAAGATTGACTCTCGTATGTTCCCGAAGTAGCCATTTTTATCATGCCATTATTAATAGCATCTGTAGGTGGGTTATACCAAATAACATCTGCGTAACGTTCCGAACCAACATTATTTTTTGAATTAAAATATATACTAGCACCGTTATTTCCACTTAAATAATAAGCAATATATCCGTTGTCACAACCTGGTGTACTCCATTGCTCCCACCAAGAATATCCTCCACCGTTGTGAACAGCAGTTATAGTTGCTATTTGAGTATAGGTTCCCGAAGCATTTTTATAATAAATATTCATGTTTCTTAGCCATTTACTACAAGGTTCTAAGGTTTTAAGCTTAAATTTTACATTACCGCTGCATGATCCAGTTACTAAATTATATTCAGCTGAGGTATTACTTGTTGGATAGTATTGCGCTTGAACACAAATTGTGCTTACTAGCAATAAAAAAGTAAAAATTGTCTTTGAAAACAATTTTGAAAAACAAGAAAGTGATATATGTTTTTTCATAAGATGATATTTGCTGTAAAATTGATATTTACAAACAAATAAAACTAATTAAAAATAAAAAATATACTCCTTATTTAGAGTGTATTACGAAATATTTTTTTTAATATTACACATTTTATGGTCAATTAACACTCAAATAGATGACAAGCGGTTGTTTTTAGTTATAAAAAACATTTTAATTAATTTGAAGGGCTGTTTTTGCTTTTTTGATATTTAAAAATATCATTATTTCTGATTGAAGATATTATTTAGAACTTGGCTATTTGGAAAATACAAAAGTCCTTGTTGACAGTATTTCATAGCTTCTTGAGGTTTGTTTACATTTAATTTCAAATAAGCCAACATGTGATACATGTTTTCATTTTGTGGATATATTTTCAAATACTGATTGGCGTATATTTCAGTTTCTGACTCTAATCTTAAATCATAACAGGTTTTTACCAATTCTCCCAACACAAATAAGTTATCATTTTCAATATTTAATGCTTTCTCAAACTCATTTTTTGCGCTAACAAAATCTTTGTGTAGAAAATATACCCTTCCCAAATCAAAATGAGTGTTGAAAAAATTTGGATAAATTAAATTAGCTGATTTAAAATGTTCTTTTGCTTGCACTTGCAACTCATATTTTTCATTGTCGTTCAAGTTTGGATTACTCATGGATTCATTCATGTTGAATAATGCCAATAAATTATGAGCTTGAAATGAGTTTTCCAAATGTTCCATGTCATGGTTCACCAATTTTAGTGGATTTTCCCAATTTGAATTTCTTGCTATGGTTCTGAATGAAAACAATACAATGATGATGATAAATAAATACTCTATGGATTTCGGTTTAAATAAATTAAAACTAGGTTTGGCCCACACAAACAAAGCAGCTACAAATAAACAAAAACCCGCGGAAGCTGTAAAAGCCAATCGCTCCCCTACCATGCCTGCAACCAACTCTACCCAATTACTGAATAAAAGGATTGAAATCAAATACCAAGCAATTCCAATACTGATAAATGGTTTTGTTTTAAATTGCCAAATGGCAATAAATACCAATGCCAAATGAATCAAAATAGAAATGAGTACATAAGGATTTAATAAATTTACTGTTTGTGTTTTTGAATAGCCATAATAAAATGAAAGTTCATCGGGAAATACCAATGTTTGAAAATAAACCAAAAGTGTTTCCATTCCAGTTCCTATGGTTTCTTCAACGCTATGTTTAGCAACCAATGTATTTTCAAAATAGGCCAAATTTCTTCCTTCTTTCAAAATACCATTATTTTCTTGGGGTATATTTTGAAATGAATTTTCTGCAAGAGGAGCAATATTTATGTTTTGTGCTGAATAGGTTTTGTTCCATAAATGGGTTTTGCAATTTGGACTCAACGCATTCATTAAAACCAAACTTACAAAAACAATTAAAGGAATAAATTTAAATAAATTTAAACTAGGCCATTTACTATTAATTACATAAATAATAAAAAATGAAGCCAATACAATTTGAAACAAGCCAATATTAAAGAACAAGTAGCTAACAAAAAATGTAGTTATAAGATATAATAAACCCCATTTAATATTTTTAAATGTTAAAAATATTAAAAGCAAAAGTGCTAACAATCCAAAAACCGAAATGGCATGGAAATTTGAATTGAAAAAATTTATTGCCAATATAGGTATAGTAAGTAATAAAATCCAATGTGATTTTTTATTCATTAAACTATATGCTAAATAAAAAATACTACTATAGATTGCGAGTATCGCTATATCTTCAACAACAAAAAAGAAAGAAAAAACCATAAGTTGAACCAATATTAACATGACTCCAATTGGTTCATTCTTTCTAATGGCTAATAAAGAAAAAGGAATGGCTATGATGAAATATAAATATTCCATATTCCATATGGCCAAACCAAATAATAAGCATGCAATTACTGATAAAAAATAAAAGTTTTGAATAAAATTTAAAAGTTTATTCAAAACATTAAAAGTTTGAGATTTAAACTTGATGAAATTTATAAAATAATAAGCAATTATAATAAGCAAAAAAGGCGAAATAAAAATAAGACCTAACCTGAACCAATTAAAGCTAGATCCTATTATTGCTGCCGGTAAGGCTAACATCAATGTGATTAAAAATATTTTTTTTAAGGATGCATTTTTTAAAATAATAGTTATTAAAGGCAACACAAAAATCATGGTAAAAATACTTTTTTTGGCAAGCATGCCTATTGAAAAA
>CAISTO010000326.1 GCA_903888395.1 uncultured Bacteroidota bacterium
AGCAGCTGTAAATTCTGTAGTTTTCGATTTAATTTTAGCGGTAATTTTGGTTTCATTAGTCATGCTATTATTCCTTAGAAGTTTCAGAAATTCACTGATTGTAATTGTTGCCATTCCAACTTCATTGGTAACAGCTTTTGCCGTTATGTGGCTTTTAGGTTATACACTAAACTTAATGACACTGCTGGCCATGTCGCTTATTATAGGAATCTTGGTGGATGATGCTGTGGTGGTATTGGAAAATATTCAAAAGCATTTAGACAAAGGAAAAGATAAAAGCATAGCAGCTATGGATGGTAGAATGGAAATTGGTTTTGCGGCATTGTCAATTACTTTGGTAGATGTGGTGGTATTTTTACCCATACTTTTTTTACAAGTATTTGTTGCTGATATGCTCAAACAATTTTCAGTTGTAGTGGTAACATCAACGCTAACAAGTTTATTGGTAGGATTTACGCTTACACCTTGGCTAGCTTCAAGAATTGGAAAGAAAGAAGATTTAAAACCTACCAATTTCTTCAATCGTTTTTTGCTTTGGTTTGAGGAACAATTAGAAATTTTTACCAATTGGTATGGAATAAAATTGGTGTGGGTTTTAAGTCATAAACTAATTTTTACTGGAATTGTTTTGTTCCTTTTTGTAATGACATTAGGTATTATGAAACAAGGAATTATTGGCAAAGAATTGATTTCAACGGGTGATCAAGGTAAGTTTAGAATGGCATTGGAATTTGATAAATTTACCTCTATTCAACAAAATAATTTGATTGCTCAGCAAATAGAAAATTTTATTTTAAAACAGCCAGAAGTGTTAACTGTGTTTAGCAATATTGGCGGACCAAGCACTGGAATTGGCAGTTTGGGAGTTGGTTCGGTAAATAAAACTGAATTTACTATTCAATTACGAAACAAAAAAAATGAACTAAAAGAGAAGAATTTACAGAAAATACCTACCGAAATATTTATGAAAAAACTTCGGGAAGATTTGAAGTCAAAATTTTCGGGAATAAATTTTTCAATGGCTTCATTAGGATTGGTTCCGCGCTCGGCTCCAATAGAAATAACTTTGAGCGGAAGCAATTTGAATTTAGTAATGAAATCAGGTAATGATTTAAAAGCAATTGTAGAAAAAATTCCTGGTGCCGACAATGTGCGTTTATCTGTTGAACAAGGAAGTCCAGAATACAAAATAATTCCAGACAAAGATAAAATGCAGCGATTGGGTTTAACAACTGCTTATTTAGGAATAAATTTAAGAACTGCCTTTACTGGCAATGATGATGCTACATTAACCGAAAATGGAACAGAGTATCCAATCAGAATTTGGCTAGATGAATTTAACCGTCAAAATTTTGAAGATGTACAAAAACTTTCCATTATCAATCCTCAAGGAATTCCGTTAGAAATTTCTCAATTTGCCAAAGTTGAACAAGATATTTCACCATCATTATTAGAACGAAAAGATCGTCAGCCAGCAGTGAGTTTAACAGCAGATGCCTTAGGTCGTCCCTCTGGAACAGTGGCTGATGAAGTGGTAGCATATTTGAACAAAAATCCATTACCAAATGGCATACAAATGACATGGGGAAGTGATATAAAAAGACAAAATGATAGCTTTGGTGCATTAGGTTCTGTTTTATTGGTTTCGTTTTTGCTTATATACTTGATTTTAGTAGCACTTTACGATAATTTTATATATCCATTTGTAGTTTTATTTTCTATTCCTGTGGCCATTATTGGCGCATTTTTAGCATTGAATTTAACCATGAATAATTTAAGTTTATTTGCTTTGTTAGGTTTAATTATGCTCATGGGTTTAGTTGTAAAAAATGCCATATTAATTGTAGATTTTACCAATCAATTAAAAGCAGAAGGTGTTCATTTTAAAGAAGCAATTATACAAGCTGGAAAAGGAAGAATGCGCCCAATATTAATGACCACTTTGTCAATGGCCATTGGAATGTTACCCATTGCAATGGCTTCTGGAACGGGTTCTGAATGGAAAAACGGATTGGCTTGGGTTATTATTGGCGGTTTGCTTTCCTCATTAATTCTTACCGTATTTTTAGTACCAATGATTTATTATTTGGTAGATTCCTTGAAATTAAGAATGAAAAATTAAGAATTACGAATGTGGCATATTAAAAATAAAACTATTGCAATTTTTGCAATAGCAACAATTTTATTTTCATTTATAGAGCCAAAAGAAGCAGTTTATTCTTTAACGGTTACAGTAAATAATTTACGCAATGAAAACGGTGTAATTCAGTTTGCTTTGTATAATAAAAATGGCTCAATTCCTGATGAAAATTACAGCAATTATTGCAAATTGTTAAAAGGCGAAATTGTAAATCACTCATCAAAAATTATATTTGAAAACATTCCAAAAGGAAAATATGCTGTAAATGTTTTGCATGATGAAAACAGAAGCGGAAAAATTGAAAAGGGATTTATTTTACCAATAGAAGGTATTGGATTTTCTAACTTTGAAACCATAGGTTTTGCTAACAGACCTAACTTTTTAAAAGCAAGTTTTGATGTAAATGAAAATAAATATGTAAAAGTAAAAATGATTTATTTCTAATAAAACACACATAATAAACTTTAATTATGTGTGTTTTATTAGAAATTAATACGTTCTATTGTCGAAATAATCTTTGCGTTTTGGTAATTTTAACTCCTGTAATACACCAGATTTTGGATTGATTTGGAAGTTAAAGAATGAATATCCTCCGGGTGCAATTGGGCTCCAACTGAAAGTAAATACCCAACAATGTAAATCACGTTTTAAGTCAAGAAATAAGCTTGCAATTTTTTTATTTACAAAATCGTAACCCGATGAATAACCTACCGACCAACTTTTTGTTAATGTTACATTTCCGCTAAAACCTAATGTTTGAATATAAGCTGATTTTGTCAAATCCTTGTAATCGTTTGCTTGGTAACTAATGGCATAATTTAAATTAAGTGACCAGGGTAAATCGTAGGCCATATAACCCCATTTTTCACTTTCTTTTTTACGGTCTTCTTTTTTCTTTTTCTTTCCTTCAAAAGTAGCTTGTGAAAAACCGTAACCAAAGTTCAAATTGGCATTGGTAATTTTTCCAAAAGTTCCATCATTGTTAAAGTAATACTGATTTACTCGTTGAATTCTACTATAATTATTTTGAGTGACTATGATATTTTGATATGGATCTAAGGTTGCATAAGCATTTATAGCCAAAGTTTTAAATAAAGTAGTACGCCCACTTATTGAAATATTTGATAGATTTAATGAATCGGCAAAAATATTATAAGCACCACCAAAACTTAAACTTTCAAGTAGCTTAATTTTAGTTTCTTTCATGGCAGTATCTTTTCCCGTTCTGATTTTCATTTCCAAATTATTATTCAGTCCAAAAGTTATATTGCCTTGTTTACCGCGTCCTGGAGAACCACCATAACTACTTTCAAATATGGAATATTTCATCATTTTACCAGTACTATCAGCTTGAACATCTCGGTAAAAGCCCCACATATTATCGCTAAAATCTGGTGTATAACTAAAACCTAAATTGGGATCAGCTACATGCCTAATAGCAGCAACTTTTCCTTTTTTGAATGCAAGCATTCCATACCATTTTGTGCTTAACGAGGCACCCGTATTAAATGAAAACCACCTGCCAAATTCACTGACTATTTTAGTTTGAATTTCATTGTTTACAAGTTCTTTTCTAACGGTAGTTGGAGCCCAAGTTTCATTGTAATTTGCGTTTACACTTAATACATAAAACTTAAATAATTTAAAAGAAGTGTTGACAGGAATTGCATGAGTAATTCCATATTTAAAAGTAGTGTCAATATATTTACCCCAATTTACTTCGTTACGTTGTTTAAACAAAACTGAATCAACTGCTGTAAATGAATTCATAAAAGCAGCGCTATAACTCATATTGATTTTTTCATACCAATATTCAGATTGTGGTTTACTTTTTGGTTTAAAAGGATTAAATGCAGCAACAGTAAAATTTACACTTGGTAAAGTAGCAGACAAAGATCTTGTTTGTAAATTTTGAGTAACATTGGCCGATGACGACAAATTATATTTACCATTTTTAAATCCCCTAGAAAACGAAATACTTGACTGGGATGTGGAATTAAATTGGGTAGCACTTCTTAACGCATTTTGAGCATAATAATTTGAACTTACAAAATTTACACTTGCACTAAAAGTAGTAAATGGTCTAGCTCGTCCATCCATAGCATGGTTCCAACCAATGGAATAAGTACCTTGTTCGTAATAACTGGCATCATCAGGATTTCCAAATTTATTATTTCCAAATAAAACATTTACTGCTCCATTATACCTATACCTATTACTATAATTAGATTTTACATTTAATGTCCAACTTAAATTGGTATAAATATCTCCAAGCAATGTTAAATCTATTTTCTCGCCTAAACCGAAATAATACCCACCTTGACGAATATTAGGCCCGCGTTGCGCATCTATACCATATTGTGGGATAATTACTCCCGATTGTTGTCCGGGTTTTAAAGGAAAAATTCCAAAAGGTAAAAACAATGGTGTTTGAATACCCTCAATTACAAAATTAGCAGGACCAGTAATTAATTTTTTACCAGGAACAACTTTTATTTTTTTAGAACCAATATAAAAATGTGGATGTTCCGCATCGCAGGTGGTGTAATAGGCGCCATCAATATAAAAATTATTTTCAGGATCGCGCTTTACATTAGTACCTTTTACATATCCATCGCCTTCTTTAGTTTTAAATTCTTTTAAATAACCTTTTTTAGTTACAAAATTGTAGGTAATTTTTACTGCTTTATAGCTATTCTCTCCTTGTTTAAAATCTGGCGCACCTATAATAGTTCCTAAACTGTCCATTTTTCCTAAACTAGCAATGGTATTTCTATTAAGGTCTATTGTAATACGTTCAGAACTATTATTTAAGTCTTCATACAATACTTTGGCCTCACTATACAAATCAAAGGTTCTAACCGAATCAATAAATACTATGGAGTCTTTGGCATTATATTTAACAATACTTTTAATAGCAGAATTTTTCCTTGGTAAATAACTAAAATTAGCTTTGGTAATACTGTCGTTATTTAAAGTGCTGTTTTGATTGGTGGTACTGCTAGAATCCGAAAATAATGGTATTGATATTCTGATAGTTGAATCTTTATTATTTTTTTGAATTGCGACAGAGCCATTGGAATCAATTTTTTTACCTTTACTTTGCTGAGCAGCAATAAAATTAACATTTAAAAAACTGCAAATAAACAAAATAGCCATATACTTTAAACAATTAGTTAAAGGAATTTGGCTGTTAAAAAACAAATGATATGAAAATTTATAATTCATTATTGAGGTTTGCAAAACTAATTAATATTGGCAAATTCGCTAAGATTGAAAATTTCATGCCAATATTGGTACTGTTGATATCTATCAATGCAGCTTTACCAGCTTTGAACAAACGTCAAATAAAAACCATTGTAATAGATGCAGGTCATGGTGGACATGATCCTGGCTGTCAGTATGGTGGAGCAAAAGAAAAAGAAGTTACTTTAAAAATTGCATTAGAGTTAGGTAAAAAAATAAGTGAAGAACTTTCTGATGTAAAAGTAATTTTTACAAGAAAAACAGATGAATTTGTAACACTTTGGGACAGGGCTAATATTGCAAACAGAAACCAAGCAGATTTATTTATTTCTATTCACTGCAATGCAAATAAAAATACTGAAGTTAGTGGTACTGAAACATTTGCAATGGGCTTACATAAAGCCGAAAGTAATTTAGAAGTTTCAATTAGGGAAAATGACGTTATTTTAATGGAAAAAAATTATGAAGAACGTTACGAAGGTTTTGATCCTAACTCACCTGAAACTCATATTATTCTGTCGTTACACCAAAATGCATACTTAGATAAAAGCATAGATTTGGCTTCAAGAATTGAAAAATATTTTGTTAAAAACAAAGTAAACTCCAGTAGGGGCGTAAAACAAGCAGGTTTTGTAGTGCTATGGAAAACAAAAATGCCAAGCATACTCATTGAAACAGGTTTTTTATCAAATAAAAATGACAGAATTTTATTAACAAGCGATGATGGTGTTGATAAAATTACTGATAATATTAAATATTCTTTAGTTGATTTTAAACAATCAATTGAAAATGTTCAAGTCAAAGTAAGTAATGATTAAATTACCATTGAGGTAAACTTTATTTGACAAAAAAACATGCATTATTTTGCCTAAAAAACAATACTTTTGCCCAATAATTATTATAATAAATTTTTGTGAAAATAACTAAAGAAGCTAAGGTTGGATTATTTGTTGCAGTTGCAATAACATTATTGTATTTTGGTTACAATTTTTTAAGAGGAAAAAAACTCTTTTCTACTTACAATACCTATTATGTAATTTATAATAATGTTGAGGGGTTGGTAACTTCTACTGCAGTATATGTAAATGGTTTTAAAGTGGGTCAAATTGAAGAAATTTCAATGCCAGACATGCTAAAAACAGATAGTATTTTAGTAAAAATATTAGTGCAGGGTAAAATTCAAATCAAATCAAATTCAATAGCTTTAGTTACTAAATCTGGATTATTAGATGGGAATGTAATAAGCATCAATTTTGATGATAAATCAGCTACGATTTTATCTGATGGTTCATATATAACTGGTGCAAGAGAAGAAGATTTATTTACTTCCATCAACAATTTAGTGTCTCCAATTAAAACCAAAAGTGAGCAAGTTTTAGTAACTTTAGACAAAGTATTAGGATCACTCAGACAAGTTTTTAACGAAAAAGGAACACAGAATTTAACCAATAGCGTAGTTGATTTAAGTGGTGCTTTGCATGCGCTCAGGTTAACATCTGAAAGTTTAAATAAAATTGTAAACGAAAACGGAAATTCACTCAGTAAAACTTTAGGAAATGTTCAGTTAATTAGCAATAATCTTGCTAAAAATAATGATGAAATTAATAGAACCATTAAAAACTTTGGTAAACTAAGCGATTCATTGGCAAATTCTGATATTAAAGGTACCGTTGAAAACCTAAGTATTGTTACAAAAGAATTGGCAATGATTACTTCAAAAATGAATAAGGGTGAGGGTTCATTAGGTAAAATGATGAACGATCAAGAGCTTTATGATAATTTGAACAAATCGACTAAGGAATTGAACTTATTATTGAAAGACATGCAACGTTATCCCGGTCGTTATGTGAATGTTTCTGTATTTGGCGGACCAAGTAAAAAAGCAAATACTAAACGCGAAAAAGATATGAAAAGTGGAACTTATAAACCAGAATAATAAATTAAAATTATGAATAATAAATTTTTTAAAGGATTCTTTATTGGTGCAATAATTACTGCAATTGTAACGCTATTAGCACAAAAAGTAGATTGGCAAAAACTGAAACGCGATTTGTTTCAAAACTAATATTATCATTCATCAAAAGCCCTTGTTTTTAATATTAAAACAAGGGCTTTTTTATTTATAAATCATAATGATACATTTTATAATAAAACATAAAAAAAGCTTCCAAAACTATGGTTTTGGAAGCTTTTTCAAAATCAGTTAATACAAATTATTCTTCAGAAGTTGTTTTGCGTTTTTTGAAAAAATACATTCCCAATAAAGCCACTAAGCCAATATATAGTGTTGCAGATGAAGCCAACGCAATTGTTTGACCTTTTTGAACTGTTTTGGGTTCAAAATTAAATGTTATATTATGTTTTCCTTCAGGAACTATCATGGCTCTTAACACATAATCTGCTCTAAAATGAGGAACCAATTTACCATCAACGTATGCATCCCAACCTTTATCGTAAAATATTTCGCTGAACACTGCCAATTGCGCAGCATTGGTATTACTTTCATACACCAACTTATTAGGGGCATAAGTTAATAATTTAATGGTAGCGCTGCTATCAAAATTCATTTTAAATGTAGCCAATTCATTTTCATAACGCTTATCGATTACTGCCAATTGTTTTGAATTGAATCCTGTTAAAGCTTTTATTTCTTCATCAGCATTGGCCACTATTTTAGTATTTCTAACAAACCAAGCATTGCCATTGGTAGCAGGATTTTGCTGAACAAATTTTTGTCCTGTTGAATCGCCTACAATAATGTATTTTACATTTAACATATTATAGCAATCCATGTTATTTTTAGATAATTGCCATTCAATTAATTCTTGGAATCTGCGCATTTTAGCACCATGGTAACCTCCAATTGATTTATGGTAATAAGCAGTGATGGCATCTTTATCAAAATCGGTTGTGTTGTTATAAACACGGTAATTAGGATCTGTATCTTTTAATATTTCAGCATCAACATTTGTTTTTTCAAATAATGCAGCAGCTTTCTTTTTTTCAAAATCACCATCGTTTAAGTAACGTTTATCTACTTGCCATAAATCGCCAATTATTAATAAACCCATGATGCTAATAAAAACCATATTGGTAATTTTTTTATTGAAATAAAACCAAATCAAGACACAAGCCGCGGCAATTAAAGCAAACGAACGGAAAGCATCGGCACGCATGATACTTTCTCTATCAGCTACCAATACTTCAACCAATTTAGGATCCATTTTAGTATCACTTAAACTAGTAAAACTTGCAAACACACCTGGCATAATGGCAAATAATAAACATAATCCCGCTACTATCCCACCACCATATTTTAGGCCGTTCATTAAATCTTTTTTACTGATTTTATTGTTTAACAAATCGTTCAAACCAATTAATGCTAATAAAGGAAATAAAGCCTGAGTAATGCATAATATAAAAGTTACAGACCTGAATTTGTTGTACAAAGGAAAATAATCGAAAAACAAATCGGTAAGTGGCATAAAGTTTTTGCCCATTGATAAAAATATAGCCAATAATGAAGCGGATAAAATCCACCATTTTGCTTTTGATTTTACTACAATTAAACTAAATACAAATAAGAAGCAAATAATTGCACCATAATAAATAGGGCCAGCAGTAAAAGGCTGATCACCCCAATAAACTGGCATTTGCTTAATAGTTTGTTTGGCACTTGAATTATCGTAACCAGCAGCTTTTAATAATTTAAAGGTTTCGCTATTAGTACTTAATTCACCACTACTTGAACCACCATAAAAATTAGGAATTATTAACGTTAAAGGCTCCATAACACCATTACTCCACGCCAAAGCATAATCTTTATCTAAACCCGAACTGCCATTGTCTGCTTTAGTTTTGCCATCTTCGGCAATGGTTAATTCACTTGGCGCACGTAAACTGTATTTACCATATTCTTCAGTAACTAATAATCCAGTTATGTTTGTGCCAACAGCAACCAAAGCAGCAGCTCCTAAAAACACACCACTTAATATTAAATTCTTTAAGGTTTTTTGTTTAATGGCATCAATTAATTCAACTATTATCCAAGCAATAATGATGAAAACTAAATAATAAGTTATTTGTAAATGGTTAGCAGCTAATTGAAATGAAAGTGCTATTCCGGTTAACAAAGCACCCATAATTCTATTTTTATGAAATGCCATTTGAATACCTGCAATTACCAAAGGAATAAATGCAATGGCATTGCCTTTAGTAATATGTCCGGCATCTATATTTATAAAATTGAAACTACTGAACGCAAAAGCTAAAGCCCCTATTATAGCCAACCAAGCATTTACTTCAAACACCAAAAGCATGATATAAAAACATATAAATAAAAGAAAAACAGTATCAGTTGGGTGTTTAAATACTTGCTGAAAACTAAAATAAATTTGATTCGTCCAATTTCCAGTATAAGTTGCACCTATTAGGTAATTAGGCATACCACCAAAAATACTATTTGTCCAATAAGTTCTTTCACCTGTTTGTTTTTCAAAATTAGCAGTTTCCTCATAGGTAGCGCGCCACTGACTCACATCGTATTGCTTTAAAACTTTACCACCAAAAAAAGGCTGAAAGTAAATAAACATGGCAATTAAAATTACTCCAATTGCCACAAAATGTGGCAATGCTTTTTTCATCAAATTATTATTCATTGGGATTTAAAAATTTGCTCGAATATAAGTTTTTGACTTAGATTTCATATAAAGCATAAATTATTTTTTATAGTAATAGAAAGTTGACACAGATTTCACAGAAAACATAGCTTATTTTTTACACATTACATCTTGCTATAAGCCAGTTTCCAAAAGCTAATTAATCAATGGCAAAGCGGGTGTAATAACCGGTTCCATTGAATTCACGTTTACGCGGATGAACTTTACAAGCATCGCAACAAGCGCCTTCCATTTCCGTAGCACAGGCATCGCACATGTTGAACTGATCGTTGCATTCAACATTGGCACAATTCAAATTA
>CAISTO010000327.1 GCA_903888395.1 uncultured Bacteroidota bacterium
ATAATTATAAAATAGGGATAATAATAGTTTGTTCTAATGATTTTATTTTATTACCCATTCTAATATTGATTGAATGAATAATTATGTACTTAAGTGTTTCAGTATTTTTATCAGTAATTTGAACTTTTGAATCTGAAATTTTTTCTTCAAATGGATTCGAATTTACCCACCTAACTTTAAAACTTTCAACTGAATAAATATTTGCATTTATACTTGGGTGCGATGCAATTAAATGAAAGGATTTTAAAGTATTTAAACGTTGTTTATTGATACTAAATGAAGGTAATTCATTGATGCTAACTTTTGGTATTGGAATTGATTTTATAAATACGGAATCATGAAATATCAATCCTTTTTTCGATGTTAATTTTATTTCATTCCATCCTTCTTGTGATATATTGAAATTTATTTCATTTTTCTCACTATTGTATTTTGCGTTTTCGTCACCTTCTACACTTAATTCTCCCTTAGCGTTACTTGTTCCAATTTCTAATTTATAATCTACTCCACTAAAACAATGTCTTAAAGGAACTGATTCTTTTCTTGGAAAAAATACAGGAAAAACTTCAAATGGAATTTCCTCATCGTTAATATTTATGGTATAATTTCCGGCTACAGTTGGTTTAAAAAACACACTGTCTATACCTATAATTTTATAATCAAATGATTCAATGTTATTGTTTAAAATTTTTATTGTTTTTATAGAATCACCTCTTAAAGATAAATAAACTTCTTGGTTCACATATATTTTAGAAATATTTGATTTGAAAGTTATCAATGGTTTTGGAGATTCTATTTCTTTAAACACATTTTTATTAATCAATAATACCCTTAGCTTAAATTCTTTGATAAAATTATTTGCAATAATTGCAGGTACATTTTTCCAACGCCATTTAATCCAACCTTTTTCATCTCCAGTTGTTATTCCATTTTCAAGATCTAGTTTAAAAAGTTTCTCAAAATAAATTCTTCTTTTGTCTTTTTTATCTAAGCCTTTCGACCAATTATTTAGTTTAACAATAATGTCAAATAATGTTTTACCATTGTTTTTTTTAATTAAAAAAATATCAGATTTTGTATAAGAATTAGGTTCTTTAATCTGCTTAGTTTTATTGTCTAATAAAACATTTTCTAAATACAAAACTTCAAATGCATCAATGTCTTTAGCTGCTTGTTCTAAAACTGGGTCAGTAAAATCAGCTGATGGTCTTTCAATATATTTATTAATGTATCCATTTACCGAAATCCAATCTGAGGGAATTTGAATGACTGATAATATCAGAAATATTAAATACATTAACTGAATAATTTTGTACCTCAGTCTTTTGCTTTTTGCTATTCGGGTATATTCTGACATTATCTTGAAATAAATATTGGTGAACCCATAATAGTTGAAATACCATCTTTGTTTAATAACCTGATTTTATCAAAAATCAAAGTTGAACCTTTAGGTAAATTTGCTTCAATATCTCTCAACTCATTTCTTAAAAAACGAGTATTACTTTTTATTGTTTCCATTTTTCCGTCTGGAAATGCAATTGTCAAATTAAAATTTACTACTTGCCAATTTGTATTTTCTGATTCTAAGCAATGAACATCATCTATTGTAGATATTTGTCCGGCCATATTTTTCAAAACTATTTTTGGTAAATCTATTCGCTGAGCAAACATTTTTTTATTGCATAACACTGTTGTTCCAGATCTTAGTTCCAATGTAAAAAAGCCTTCATTTTCAGGCGTAATTTTTAATGTATTATTCTCCAATTTTACCTTTGCATTTATTGATGTGAAGTTTAAATTCGGAACATTTTTTAAACTAGAAAAGTCTGGTGAAAGTGAAGTTTCTTGGTCAACAAAACAAACTATATCATTTTCATCCTCAAAAAAACGCATATCAGGATTTTCAACATTAAAAGCATGAGATATTTTTTCATCTTTAACTCTTGCAGAAATTTCAAATTTACCCACTTCTTGGGCCTTCCAATTTAATACATAATGAAAATTTGAAACTTGTTTTACTTGATAATCTTCATTATTAATTAATACTTCTGGTATTATATTTTTACTTGTATAAAAGTCAAAAACCACATTTTCATTTAAATAATAAGTCTTTTTTAAACTTTTAATGAATGAAGAATCCTTCAATACTTCATTCATTGAAATGTTTATTTTTTGATTTTTTATTTTCAAATAATCAAAAGAATTATATAAAATTACCGATTCATAGTGATTCAATAATGTTTCAATAAATCCATTTGGTGCATTGTAAAAAAAAGTTTGACTTAAATTTTTATTTTCTTTCTTTTTTGGAATTCTTAACCCAAATTCATACTCCAATTTTTCTTTTTCCGAACCTTCATAATAGTTTACAAAGTTTTGTAATAGTGATTGTAAATTCAATAAACTATGACCTTCTGATTTTATATAAGATGAAAACTTGGAGTCTTTTAAATGTTCCTCTTTAACTTTTTTTTCTGAATAATATTTTTGTAAAATTTTTTTTAACACACTAATTTCCTTCAAAGCCTCATATGTATTGGCTTTAAAAGCAGCGTTTTTAGAATTTGTTACTTTATAGTCTGAAAGTTTTTCTTTTAACCTTTCGTTGAGTTCATTTTGTGAATTGGCAAACGGACCAAAAAACTTTAAATAATTTCCAGAGGTTGAAAAAAAGAATAAAACTATAAAAATTAAATATAGAAATGAAACTAATTTTAAATTTAATAACCTACTCTTTCGTATTCTTACGGTATCCGACATATTTATACATTACCTTTTGTAATAAATTCCTGGTATTTAGAATTTATTATTTTCATGTTTTTGTTGTATTCGTCTATTTGATTGTTAAACTCTTCTACATTTGAATGCATCATTTTACTTGAATTTGCACTTTCCGACATTTCGTTTTTTATAGAAACAATTGAAGTATTAAATTCGTTCATTTGTTGTGACAAAGCATTTAAAGTTACACTGAATTGTGCCATTGCATCCTGATATCCTTTGCTAATATCTTCGTTTTCTTCTTTAATAGCAGTAAGTTGTGGAAATACGTTTTCCCAATTATAATCTTTGTCTGGGGTAGATCTTTCAAATGCAGATATTAGAAATATTGTGGCTTCAATTGATAATCCAAATACAAATAATTCATTTGCATAATCCCAACCAATAAATTTAAACATAGAAGCTATTAATATTACAGCTGCACCAAAACCATAAATAAATGTTATGATATTTAATTTTCCTTTTCCTTTTTTTGTCATAAATATTTTTTTAAAACTAATTTTTAAATAATGATTCGTTGAATTCTATCCAACCTTGTTTTTGCTTTTTCAAAAGTACTTTTGTTGCCATTTTTACACCCAAAAACAATACTAAACTAAATACTAATATTATAATTCCATAAAATGTAAGTTTAGTTATTAAATCTTCTTTCATCTTTGCTTTTAAATAATCAATGGAATTGTTTTGTTCTAAATATTTTTTCTCAAAACCTTCTAAAGATAAATTCACCGCTTCCTCGCTCTTTGCTTGTAAATCAAGTAAATTATTTGTCTTTTCTTGTAATATGAATGATTGATTTGCAATTGAATCTTTGTTTGCTTTTAACTCATCTTTTAAAGTTTCTATTTTGTGCGAAAGTGAACTAACTTTAGCTGTTAACTCTACATTTTTAGCCACTTCCTCAATATATAAATTTTCTAAACTTGATATTTGAGTTTCAACAGCATTTGTTTGCCCAATAACAAACATTGGAAATAATATTACGATAAATATGGCTATATTTTTCAATTTATAATTCATTTTAGTACGTACAATAATATTAAATATTATGGATTTTTAGAATTAAATTTATTTAATCACTACTTGAATTTTAATTTAATCAACATAAATAAAATATTCAAGATGGATTTAAAGAAAAATTTTGAGTTTGTCCAATATAATATTGATCTATTATGTTTAAAATAAAAAATATAGTTATTCTTGTTTTTTAAATTTTATGTCAAAGATTCGGTTTTATATGATAAATAGAAAGATTTTAAATTTACAAGCCATAATTTTTATAATGGTTTATATATTTCTATTTAGTTTCACAAACGCGCAATGTGTTTCGGGTGGCTGTTATAATGGGAAAGGAAAAATGGTATGGTCTGATGGCAGTAGCTATGAAGGTGATTGGTTGTATGGTACTATGCATGGCGAGGGTACTTACAAATATTCCAAAGGAGGTAGCTATTATGGAAAATGGAAATTAGGTGTCAAACATGGCTATGGTGAGTTTTATTTTAAAGATGGATCTAAATACAGAGGTGATTTGTTCGGAGATAGTTATACTGGTAATGGAGCTTTGACTTATGCTTATGGAGAGACTAAAATTGGGGAATGGGTGAATGGAAATTTGTATGGTAATAAACAAAATCCTACAGTTTGCAGGTCTGGCAATTGTATAAATGGCAATGGAGTTGTTGTTTTGCAATCGGGTGATTATTATGAAGGGGGCTTTATAGAGGGTAATTTTTCAGGGAGGGGTATATATAAATATGCTACTGGTGGAAGTTATGAAGGAGAATGGCTAAAAGGTGCTTTTAATGGGAAAGGGAAACATACTTTTTCAAATGGGGAGGTCTATGAAGGAGATTTTCAATTTGGTGTAAAACATGGGTTTGGGGTTTACAAATTCAATTCTGGAGATATTTATGAAGGCAATTGGTTTGGATCAAATAGATCTGGCATAGGAAAGTATACTTTTGCTAATGGGGTTGTTTTAGATGGTTTTTTTATAAACGGAACTTTTATCAAAAAGCTTCCGTTTTCAAATTATTCTAATAAATTAAAGGATACCACTGTAATAAGAAATATTAATGATCAAAAATTAGAAATTATAAATAAATATAACAATGGGGAAATAAATCCTTTGGATTTGTCAATTGCTTATTCGGATTTAGGCAAAGTGTTACTTAATTGTAAGTTATATATCGATGCGGTTGAAATGTACAACTATTCTATAGAGCTTTATAGCAGAAACTCTGTGGCTCTTTTATTTAGAGCTTCTGTAAATAGGCTTTTGGGGAACAATGAATTAGCCTGTGAAGATTACAAAAGGATAAATGAAAACATGGGCGAAAGAAGAAGGCTAGATGGATTTTATGAATATATTGGAGACACTAGCTCAAATGGTTTACGAAATGGCACGGGGACTGTTACTTATTGTGATGGGTTTGTAGAAAAAGGTTTATGGGTAGATGGTGCGTTTATTGGTGAATGGAAACTTATAGATAATAGACACAAATGTTATCAGTGCGGAAAAGTTTTATCGGTTTCTAAAAAAAATACAGCAGAGCAAATAAAAAATGCACAAAAAGAAGGCTTTTTAACTAAATCTAATATTGTTAACTTATATATTTGCGAAGACTATTGTTCTGCTATATGTAAAAACAAGGCATTTGCTTTACAAAAGGCTAGGCAAAAACAATATGCAAAAGAAACACAAAATAGCTTATCAAGTTCAAGAAATCAAACTAGCTCAAATAGAAGTGGCACAAGTCAATCACCTGGCTGGCATCCATGCGAATTTTGTAATAAGATAATTGATAAACCCTACTACAAAACAGATTGTGAAATAGTTTGGAGAAAAGAAACAAAGCCTGGATATCTATTGTGTTCTACCTGTCATGGGAATAGGGTTATTTTAACAAACGTTAATTGTAGTTGTGGCTTTCAGTGTTATCAGAGCGACTGTTATGTTAGAGGTTGCATAGATGGTTGGTATGAGTGTAGTCATTGCAATGGAAAAGGTCAAGTGTTTTGGTAAATAATTTTTTTAAAACAATGTTATGAAATATAAAATTCTGTTATTATTATCGTTAATACCTGCTTGTCTTTTTTCTCAAAAAGTTAAAAAAGATATTTATTCTGGGGATACCAAAGACGGATTAAAAAATGGTTATGGCGTTATGCTTTATAATAATAAGTCCACTTATTCAGGAGAATGGAAAGATGATTTATATAATGGTAAGGGTAAAAGAACATATCTACTTTACAGCAATAACAAATTGGTAGATCAAGGATATTACGATGGTTATTGGATAAATGGCAAAAAAGAAGGACAAGGCGTTCAGCTATATTATAGAGGATCTAAATATGAAGGAGAATGGGTTCAAGATGCTTGGAATGGAAAAGGTATATATAAAGGTGAGAATAGTATTACAATTTCTGAAGGAGAATTTAAAAACGGATCTTTAAGTGGCGTTGGTAAATTTACAGATAATTTAGACTCTTTCTATTATGAAGGAGAATTTAAACAAGGAATGTTTAACGGGAATGGCAAACTAACAAGATTTGGAAAATTTAAAGAAAGTATAGAAGGTGAATGGATAGAAGGAAAAATAAAACTAAATAGTACAACTATTCTTTCTACACAATATGGAATTTTTAAGGGTTTACTAAATCAAGGATTCATTGATGTATTATTATCCAACTTAAAATTTTGGGGTTGGTCCATCAATCTGAGTGGAAATGGCGAATTTAATTTTAATAATGGTGATAAGATTATTGGAAAAATTCCTGGTGGAAAGGTGATTTATAATAATGGAGATGTATATGAAGGGGATTGTGAATGGACCAGAAAAGATGGATTTGGTAAGCTGACATATAATAATGGAGATATTTATGAAGGTGAATGGTTTAATGATATGAAATATGGCAAATTTAAAATTATATATAAAAATGGCGATGTCTTTGAAGGGAAATATTTTGAAGATAAGAAAAATGGAAATGGTAAAATTACCTATAAAAATGGTGATACATTTGAATGTACTTGGATTGATGACAAAAAATCAGGTAGAGGAACTTATAACAAATCAGGTTCGGTTCCGGGAACCAAACCAACATCTACAACGCATTGGCAAGATGATATTGAAATTCATTTACCAGCAAGGTAATGCCTTTCTAATTTTATTTAAAATAAACCTAACACAAACTTTATTGTAATCATGAAAATAACTTCAATATTTATATTTTCAATAATATTATTCACCCCTTTTAATTTTGCAAAAGGGCAAGATGTAAAAATTGGTGATCAAATATGGTCTGCATCAAATTTAGATGTTTTAACATTTCGAAATGGCGACTCTATTCCTGAGGCTCAAACAAGTGAGGAATGGATAAAAGCTATGAACAATAAGCAACCTGCTTGGTGTTATATTTTAAACTCTAAAAATATAAAAACTGACAAAATTCTTTATAATTTTTATGCTGTTAATGATTCAAGAGGTATAGCGCCTAAGGGCTGGAGGATTGCCTCAAATGAGGATTGGTCAAAGTTGATTAAGAAACTAGGAGGTGACCCAAAGGCTTTATATTATCTAAAGATGGATGGCAATTCATTTAAAGCTAACCCAAGGTCTGGACATAGAACAATTGAATACGACATTTCAACTTCATTAGGTGGTACTGTTGATACATTAAATATTAAGGCTCCTATTTTCTTAGATACACGCTGGTGGGCCTCAGATAAATTAAATAATGATTCGGCTGGTTATATAATGCTCCCAATAGATGATACCAAAGAAATTTATTTTGGAATTGGCAACAAGGGGTTTGGTTGCTCTGTAAGATGTATTAAAGATTAGTACTATTAGATTTTAAAGAAAATAATTTTGCAATTGTTTTTGAATAAAGAATATATGTAACGTACATTTTAGGAAAAAAAAGCTGCAATAAACCGCTTTTTGTGGAGAATACCGTCCTGATTAATCGGGAGAACCGGTCGCTTTTTCGATAAATTATATCTGGCCGCTACAGCCAAATGTGGAGGATAACGTCCCGATTAATCGGGAGAACCGGTCGCATTCCTAATAAATTATGTGGGATGCTCTAGCTAAATGTAACTCTTTTTGTGGAGGATATCGGATTCGAACCGACCACCTCTTGCATGCCATGCAAGCGCTCTAGCCAAATGAGCTAATCCCCCAATATATTAAACTAAACTTTTAGTAAAGCGCTCTAGCCTTCCGACACATCGGAAGAGCTAATTCCCCTTTTTA
>CAISTO010000328.1 GCA_903888395.1 uncultured Bacteroidota bacterium
AAAACTCGGTACTTTAATTATTTTGTTTTTGAAAACAATGGAAACACTTATTTGAAACAACGTGGCGCAAATGACATTTGGCAAGGACTTTTTGAATTTCCGTTAATAGAAAAACCTCTTTTTACCAATGAAATGGAGGTTTTAAATGAATTGATTGAAAATAAATATTTTGACGATATTTCTGATTTGAAAATTGTTTTTATGGAAAACTACAAACATATTCTAACACATCAAATTTTACAGGCTGGGTTTTGGAAAATAACAAGTAAAACCAAACCTAATCTGTCTAATAATTTTATAGAAATAAAAATTGATGAAATAAATAATTATGCGGTACCCAAATTGCTTGAAAAATTGATTTCAAATGTTAAATTGCCACATCAAATTTTTTTTAATTAATCTTAAAACTTAAAAATATGTCGTACAACAAAATTATTTTAATTGGAAACTTAGGAAGAGACCCCGAGTTAAGGCACTTAGACAATCAAAAAGTAGTAGCTAGTTTTTCATTAGCAACTAATGAAACCACTACCGATAAAAACGGTGAAAGAAGAACGGAAACTGAATGGTTTAACATAGAAATGTGGGACAATCAAGCAAAAATTGCTGAAAAATATTTAAAAAAAGGAAGTCAGGTTTATATTGAAGGTAAACTTAAAACTGAAACTTGGAAAGACAAAGAAGGTATAGAAAAGTCAAGGTTAAAAGTAAGAGTTCAAAACTTTACATTGTTAGGCGGAAATCCTAATAAAACAAATGATGGAACAAATAATTCGAATACTCAAAATACTAACACAGTTAATGAGACCAATACGCAAACAAATGGTCAATCGAACAATGAAAGTTTGAGTGATGATTTACCTTTTTAAAAAATTAACATACCTTTGAAAACCAAAAGCAGTGAATCATTACACTGCTTTTTTTATTTTATACCTGTTATGAAAACAATTGATCAATGGTTTGACGAATATGCTGTCAGCCATCAAAATTCAACCAATAAATTGATTCATTGGATTTGTGTTCCAACTATTTTTTTAAGTATTGTTGGTTTGCTTTATTGTGTAAAATTGGGCACAATTACTTTGGCTCATTTAGCATTGTTTTTTGTTATAGTATTTTATGTTCGATTAAGTTGGAAAATGGCCATTAGCGTTATTTTATTTTCTTTTATTTGTTTATTTATTTGCCATTTATTGGAACAAAATAGTTCTATTGCGCTATATAAAATTTGTTTAATATTATTTGTTTTAGCTTGGATAGGTCAATTTATAGGTCATAAAATTGAAGGTAAAAAACCATCTTTTTTACATGATATTCAATTTTTAATGATTGGCCCAGCATGGTTATTGGGTTTTATTTTCAAGAAACTAAACATCAAATATTAATTATCATTTTTTTAAAAATATATGCAAGCAAAAGAACTTAAAATAACAGATTTTAGTTACCATTTACCCGAAGAAAAAATTGCACAGCATCCTTTAAAAGAAAGAGATAAAAGCAAATTATTAGTATATAAAAATGGCGAAATAACAGCATCTGTTTTTAATAAATTACCAACTATTTTAAATGAAAATGATTGCTTAATATTTAATAATACCAAAGTAGTTCATGCACGTATATTGTTCCAAAAAGAAAGCGGTGCTAGAATTGAAATCATGTGCTTAGAACCTAGTATTCCTAACGATGCAGCTATTTGTTTTAAGGAAACCGAAACTTGCCAATGGATAGCTTTGGTGGGAAATAATAAAAAATGGAAAGAGGGAATTTTAACGAAGAATTTTGCAATAAATGGAACTGAAATTTCATTGGTTGCCGAACGAATAAAACAACATTTGGATTCTTATATTATTCAATTTAAATGGAATGGAGGATTTGCTTTTGCTGATATAATTTATCATGCTGGCTTATTGCCATTACCTCCTTATATGAACCGCGATGCTGATGCTGACGATGAAGTGAGGTACCAAACTGTTTATGCAGAATTTGAAGGTTCGGTAGCCGCTCCAACTGCAGGATTGCATTTTACAAAACAAGTTTTTGAAAAATTACATCAAAAAAAAATTACCACGGAATTAGTTACGCTTCATGTTGGCGCGGGAACCTTTAAACCTGTAAAATCCGAAAATATGAGTGGTCATGAAATGCATGAAGAACATGTAATTATTGACAAAAAATTGGTGCAAAATATTTGCAATTGCTTAGAGAAAAAGAATAGAATTATTACCGTTGGAACTACTTCGCTCAGAACCATTGAAAGTCTTTATTGGTTTGGTGTATTCCTAATTGCTAACAAACAAGATTGGAAGAATATTCATGAAATGCAAATAAGTCAGTGGCAGCCTTATGAAAATGAAAACAATCAATTAAATGCTTTGCAAGTTTTAAAAGCTATTTTAGAATGGATGGATTTTAAAAAAATAAATCAAATTCATGGTACTACGCAAATTATGATTGCTCCGCCTTATCAATTTAAATTGGTAGATGCTTTAATTACAAATTTCCATCAGCCGGAAAGCACTTTAATTCTGCTTGTTTCTGCATTTATTGGTGAAGATTGGAGCGATGTTTATTATTTTGCTTTGAACAATAACTTTCGTTTTTTAAGTTATGGCGATAGTTCCATTTTGTTTAGAAAGTAAACCGAATTATCCGTTTTAAATTTTCATCAACTTTCTTTAATCGTAATTATTTATTCTATATTTTATTCCTTTCGATATTTTTTCCTTTCGAATTTAGGTATTAGGATTTCGAATTTCGAATTTATTTTTTCGAATTTTGTTCCCGTTGGCTTCACTTCGACAAGCTCAGTGACCACGAACGGCTATTCATAAATTCCCTCAAAATTCCTTATTCGATATTTTTATCTATCAACTGACAACTATCAACTGACAACTGTCAACTATCAACTACTCCTCCAATTCAAAAATCCTTATTGTATCTGCATCTATTTGCATCGTTTTATCCGATAAATTAAAAGTGTTTTCAGTCAAAATATCCTTAGCTTTAGTAAATTTGTTGAGTATTTCATTGTACTTGCTAAACTGAATAGCTTGTGATTTTGCATTCCTGTTTATGATCACCATCACTGCTTTTTTATCGGTGTATCTAAAGTAAGTATACACACCATTTTCTACTGCAAAATGAGTGGTTTTTCCATTGGTAATTGCTTCATTGTTTTTTCGCCAATTGGCTAATTTTTTTACATAATTAAAAGCTTCATTTTCTTCATCTGTTCTGCCTTCGGCAATAAATTTATTCGTTTTGTCAGTTGGCCAAGCGCCTTCAAAATCCATGCGAACTTCTCCATCACTTTTGCGAGGTAATTGCGGGTTTTTAACTAATATTTCGGTTCCATAATAAATGCTTGGAACACCACGAAGTGTTAACAATAAGCCAATTCCCATTTTGAATTTCTTCCTATCGTTTTTCATAACAGAATAAAAACGATTCAAATCGTGATTATCTAAAAACGTTAGGTTTAAATTAGGGTCATTATATAATCCATCTTGTGACAGTGTTTGATATATTTTAGCCAAACCTTTGTCCCATTCTGGTGTGTCCAATAATGCTTCATTCATGGCCCAATGCAAGTTAAAATCAATGGCACTGGTTAAGTTACTTTGAGGTGCTTTTGCAAAATTACTTTTGTTTACAAAATAGGCATTGCTCAAAACGCCACGTTCCCAAATTTCGCCACTACTCCAAAAATTTGGATATTCTTTTTTGATATAACCCATGCAATTATTCATAAAATCTACATCGTTATAACTGTATGTATCAATTCTAAATCCATCAATTCCCGCAAAATTTATCCACCACAAATAACTTTGCATTAAGTAAGTAGCAATTCTCGGATTGGTTTCATTTACATCGGGCATTTGATAATCAAACCAACCATCTGTCATTAATTTTTTTTCAGCTTTGCTGGCATAAGGATCGTAATGAACAGGAGCGCGGTAATTGGTTCTAGTAAATTCTGGCCATTGATTAACCAAGTTTTTTTCAGGCATGTTTAAAAACATCCAATGCTTATCGCCAATATGATTTGGCACTAAATCCATTACCAATTTCATGTTGCGTTTTTTTAACTCCGCACCTAGTTTTTTATAATCATTATTGCTTCCAAACCTTGGATCAGTTAAATAATGATCGGTTAATGCATAACCATGATAACTGTATTTTGGTTGGTCGTTAATTAAAGTTGGATTTAACCAAAGTGTAGTAATTCCTAAATCTTTTAAATAATCCAAATGGTCTATGACACCTTTTAAATCGCCACCATGACGGCCATTCAAATCGTTTCTATCACACACACTTTCACGTAAACCATTTATTACATCATTGGTGGTATCGCCATTAGCAAACCTATCGGGCATGGCCATGTATATAAAATCAGCTTGTGTTATGTTGTCAATATCTTTGATCAGTTTTTCTAATTTATAAGTGTATTTAAAGTTTTCTGTTCCTTTACTAAATTGAATAACAAAACTATTTCCTTTAAAATTTTGAAGGCTTACATAAGCAAATAAATAGTCCGAATTTTCTACCTTTTCAACTCGTAAAAGTTTTACGCCAAGGGTATTTATTTTTAAAGTGCTTGCCGCAATGTTTTTACCAAAAAGCATTAATTGAAGTTCTTTATTATTTAAATTATTCCACCAAAAAGGTGGGTCAACTCTTTCTAAAGGCTTGTAATTTTGAGCATTGCTTTGCAAAGCAATAAAAAGAGTAAATATAAAAAGCAGTTTTTTCATCATATTATTTGTAGCGAATATAAAATTAATAAATGTAATAATTTTCATGACAATTCGTTTTATGAACAAATAAAAAATTTATATTATGAAAAAAATTATCATCATTAGCCTCATCATCTTTGAGATGTCAGCTTCAGTAAAATCATGTATTGCAAGCAATATTTCTATTGCTGAAGCAATCAAAAACAAACTCATTACTGTGAAAGTAAAATCAAATAGCGGACTTGGAGCTGCATGTTTGAATTTGAAAATTACGAATTTAAAAAACAGAAAATTAAACATTGATTTGGAAGCTGGTCGCATGTTTATTCCTAGCGATTCAAATGTTCAGAATTTAATTTTAGTAAAACACGAAATTTATGAACTAAAACCTAATCAAACTTTAAGTAAAAATTTGAACGCTCTTTGCGCACAAAAACACGACAATTGCCCAGGTAAAGATTTAGTTTTTAAATTAGGAAATTTTGCCATTGGGCAACCAAAACAATTTGCAGTTTGGGTAGATGAAAAAGAATATTTTAAAAACGATAATGTTCAAAATGCCATGTGGGTTTTTACTGATAATACTGAACCTTCGTTTAATATTTACAATGAAAAAGATAGGGAAATGTTAGCTTTTGTGGCCAAAGCTAAAAACTGGAATTATGATAAATTATTGGCTAAATTTACAGGAAATGAAACTCGGAAACCTGAAGTATTTGTTAGTAATAAAATATTCTCTTCAACCCTCACATTTGATGTTTCAGAACCAAGAACTTTACGAATTGTGTTATGCGATAAAAACAATAATGTGGTTCAAGAATGTTTAAAAAATGAAGTTTTGCCAATTGGTACCAATGTTAAACATATTGATATTACAAATGATAATTTTGAACCTGGAAAATACTATTTGAAAGTTTATATAGACGATAAAATGATTAGAAGGCGTGAGATTTTGATTCATTAGCAAAATAATATTTTAATTTTAAAAAATGTTTCTGAAAATGATTTTCTAATCAATAAATAGCATGAAGTTGGTCATTATTTTTGTTTGTTTAATGATTTTATTTTGTTCTGTAAAATTAAATAAAATTATGAATACTCAAATAGCATTAGTGGATTTACATGTAGAACATAAAGAATGGTTAAATAAACTACTTTTTTATAAGGACGATTTGAAAATTATGCAAAGTCGTTTGGATGAAATTGCATCAAAAAATAATAGTAAAGAAGTATTGGTTTTTGTTGAAAGATTTGAAAATCAGTTTAAAATACAAAAAGAACAAATTGATGTATTGAATCACGATATTAAACAACATGTGAATAAAATTGAAGAATCTATCATTAATAATCCCATTGCTAGTAACCATAGAAAAATGGATGATCATGCTGAAGAACGCGAAAAAATGATTCGTTTTGAAGAATTATTTGCAGAACTTAGAAAAGATTTATTGAGTTTTTTATCTAAATGGTTATAGCGTTTAATTATTTAAAAAAGTTTCTAATTAAAACCTTGTTGGTGAATTTCCAACAAGGTTTTTTCTTTTGAATCATTACCATTTAGTTTTCATTACTTAAAATTTGAACTGCAATTTTATTATATTTACAAACTCATTTTTTAAAAATATAATAACATAACCTACATGAATAAAATTTCTATTGCCAAACACCATTTCAAATTATTTTTTTTACTGTTACTAATAATAAATACTGGTTTATTTGCTCAGCCAGCTTTTGTAAAAGACTCGCTCGATAGTTATGTAAAACGTGAAATGGAAAGATGGCAAGTTCCTGGTTTAGCCATTGCCATTGTTAAAGATGGAAAAGTAGTAATTTGTAAAGGTTTTGGCGTTAAGCAAGATGGAAAATCAGCTAAAGTTGATGAAAATACTTTGTTCCAAATTGCCTCCAATAGCAAAGCATTTACTGGTACTTCTATTGCTTTATTAAATAGCCAAAAACGATTATTTCTCGATGAAAAAGTAACTAAATACATGCCCGATTTTAAGTTATATGATGAAACTTCTACCTCATTATGTACCGTTCGCGATTTGCTATGCCATAGAATTGGACTGCAAACTTTTCAAGGCGATTTTTTAAATTGGGGAAGTAATTTATCCCGCAAAGAAATTATTGAACATTTGGCTTTAACCAAACCTGTTCACCCTTTCAGATACAAATATGGTTATTGCAACGCAGCATTTATTACCGCTGGTGAATTAATAAAAAATGTAACCGATACAAGTTGGGATGATTTCATAAAATATCACTTTTTTGAGCCTTTGGCAATGAAACATACCAGCAGCACTTATAACGAATTGATGACTGATGAAAATGCCTGCATTCCTCATACTTTAGTAAATGGTAAAATTGCAAAATTACCATACACCAATATTGACAACATGGGTCCCTCGGCTAGCATTAATTCATGTGCAAAAGATATGGCAAATTGGTTGTTATTTCAGTTAGACAGCGGAAGATTTGAGGGAAAAAGAATTGTGCCGTTTTCGGTTTTGGCCGAAACTCGCAAATCAAATATGATTAGCAATGATGTGAATTCAAAAATATTTAAAACCAAACATTTTAGTAATTATGGTTTAGGTTGGCAAAGTTACGATTACGAAGGCCGCAGGGTTTGGGAACACAGCGGTGGAGCTAACGGATTTGTTACCAAAACTGAATTTATTCCTGAGGAAAACTTAGGTGTTTTGGTTTACACCAATACCGATGCAAACTCGCTTTACGATGCTTTGGTAAAGCAAGTATTAGAAGCTTATTTGAATGTTCCTTATCGTAATTTAAGTGAAAAATATTTTGTGCCAACTAATAACGGACGCATTGCAGAGCAAAAAGAATTAGACAGCTTGAGCCAAGTAGTTTTACTGAAAAACAAACCAACATTGGATTTACAAAACTATGTTGGAACTTACAGTAATAGTTTTTATGGAGAAGTAGAAATTCGTTTATTAAAAGGTAAAATGACTTTGCATTTTAGTCACCATCCAAATAATATTGGCAAATTGGAGTATTTAGGAAACGATCAGTTTTTATGTACTTACAGCGATTTAACTTGTGGTGTACAAGTATTACCAATAAAAATGGAGAACAATCAAGTAAAAGGAATTACTATTAAAGTAGCCGATTTTATTGATTACTTGAGCTATGACTTTGAAAAAGTTAGGTAGTTGTCGGTTGTTAGTTGTTAGTTGTCAGTTAATAGAAAAAAAAAATATTAAATGAAGAGTATAAAGCTAAATACTAAATATAAAATCAGTCATGCTGTAAGCATCTTCTTAGCTAAATGTAATTATTTGCCATTAGCTGTTCATCAATCCCACAAGGCGAGACTAAGCAATGACGTATCCCGCACTTTGAGTTTTTTTAGACTTTTTATCATTGGAATTTTATTTTGTATCAGCACTCATTCATTTGCACAAAAACTAGTTTTGAAAAATTCAGTTTCAGAACAAACTTATAAAATTGGATATTTACGTCATGTTTGGATAAGTTCCGTTCAGGATTCTACCAAAACTTTTTTTGCTTACATCAAAAAAACTGAAAATGATACTTTGTATTTTATTGGTGGTAAAAAAACAGCTTTAGCTGATATTCATTCCATCAAATTTACGCCAAGAAATTTATTTACCAGAGTTGGCAAGCCCATACTTTATAGTTTGGGAACGGGAATTAGCATATTAGTAGGAGCCACTTTAATGGTTACAGAACATAGTTTTACTGTTTCTGATAGGTTTAAAATGATTGGAGGTGGAATCATTTATTCAACTGTTTTAATTGAATTAACGGGAACTGGCTTATGGATTATTACTCCTAAAAGAGAATTACGAAAAGGCATAAACTTAACGATATTGAATAAATGAAATACTTAATGCTGTTTTTTTTGTTGGTAAATAGTTTGATTTCTAACGCTCAAACTGGTTTTAAAGTTTATAACGCTGAACAAGCGCGCTTTGTTCAATTTAAACTGAACCAAAATATAAAGTTCAATTTTCATAATAATCCAGTTTACAAAAAAGACAAAATAATAAGTATTTCCGATTCAGGATTTTTAACTTTAAATAATGGATTTATTCATTTTGATTCATTGCAAAGCATAAGCAGAAATTACAAAAATTTAAACTTAGTTGCTTATACGCTTTTAGGCTTAACAGAATTAAATTTGATGGGTGCAATATTATCAGGTTTTAGTGGTTTTGGATTTGATGCACCTCAAGTAGCCGCTACTACTATTTTTATAATAGGAAACGCAGTTGGTATTCCTTATTTTATTTATTACCAAAAACCCAATTTAAAACCATTGAATAAAGTGGGTAGTCAAACTCACTTTCTGCTTACCTATTAGTTATTCTTAAATACAAAAAAAGCCATCCGAAATTCGAATGGCTTTTTAATTATAATTTATTGTAAAAATTATTGAGCAACTTCTTCCGCTAACTCAGGGTCAACTAAAACGCGACCACAGTTTTCGCAAACTATAATTTTCTTACGTAATTTAATATCTGCTTGGCGTTGAGGAGGGATTCCTGCAAAACAACCACCACAACTTTCACGCATGATTACAGCTACACCCATTCCGTTTTTCATACTGGTTCTAATTCTATTGTATGAAGTTACCAAACGATCATCGGCTACAACTACTGCTTTATCACGGTCTTTGTTTAATAAAGCTTCTTCTTTCTCAGTATCAGCAATGATGCTTTCTAATTCGCCTTTTTTGTTTTTTAAATCTTGTTTACGACCTACTAATTCTAAATCTAATGCAGCAATACCGTTTTTCTTTTGCTCCGCATCAAAATTTGCGTTCTTAATACGTTTGTCAGCGGCTTGTTGTTCCAAACCTTGAATTTCAATTTCTTTGTTCAAAGCATCGTATTCACGGTTGTTTTTAACACCTTCTAATTGCTTTTCGTATTTTTTTGCTAATGCTTTCGCATCAATAATGCGAGTTTTGTTTTGACTAATACTGTCTTCAATAGCTTTTACTTCATTGGCCATATTAGCCAAACGAGTTTCCATGCCAGCTATATCGTCTTCTAAATCTGCAACCTCGTTAGGCAATTCACCTCTAATTGCTTGTAATTTGCTTATTTGCGTATCAATAATTTGAAGCTTATATAATGCTTTCAATTTTTGTTCAATGCTTACTTCTTTAGCTAATGGCATATAATTTAATAATAATAATTTACTGGGTTGGTATTTGTTTTACTTAAAAGGACGGCAAATGTAGGATTTTTTTTCATAATTAAATCAAACATAAGCTCTTTTGTGAATTTTTCGCTTTCAAAGTGTCCAATGTCAGCAATCATAAGGCTTTTCTCGGCATCAAAAAATTCATGATATTTGAAATCTGAGCTTATAAATGCGTCTGCTCCTTGATTAATTGCATTTTTTAGCAAAAATTGTCCTGCTCCACCGCAAAGTGCAACTTTTTTTATATTTTTTGAAAAAGCAGTGAATTTTATGACATTTAATTCCATTTTTTCTTTCAGCATTTTCAAAAAATCAGAAGGCGAAACTTCATTTTCTAATTCTCCAATCAAACCACTTCCAATGATATCATAAGTATTTTCAGTAGCTAATAACTCAAAAGCTACTTCTTCGTAGGGATGCACTTCATGTAATCTTTGAATTATTTTATTTTGTAAATAAATGGGAATGATTGTTTCAAATCTGATTTCATTTTCAGCATGTCTTATATCTTTTTCGCCAACAAAAGGTTTTGCCAATTCATTGGCTTTAAAAGTTCCTAATCCAGTTTGACTAAATCCACAATCCGAATAATTTCCTATATGTCCAGCTCCAACTTCAAATAATGCATTTTGAACGTTTTCAAAATGTGAAGCAGGAACATATGTAATTAATTTTTTGAAAATTGAATTTTTAGGCGCTAAAACTTTGGTGTTTTTTAATGCTAATCTTTCAGCAATTTTACCATTTACACCATTGCTAACATTATCCAAATTAGTATGAACGGCATAGATAGCAATATCGTTTTTAATGGCTTTTATAATTACACGTTCCACATAATTTTTACCGTTTATTTTTTTTAAACCGCTAAAAATAATTGGATGATGAGCGATGATCATATTGCATTTATTTACAATTGCTTCCTCCACCACATCTTCGGTACAATCTAAAGTGATAAGTATATTTGAAATTTCTAAGTCCTTATTTCCAGTAATTAAGCCACTGTTATCATAACTTTCCTGTAACTGACTAGGTGCATAGTTTTCAAATATATTTATAATATCATTTACTATCATTATTGGCAAAATTAAGATAAATTTTGAATGTTTGATGTTGAATTTTAAATTATTTACAAATAGACAATATGCAATTGGCAATAAGCAATAAGCAAAAACAATTAACCAACCAACTAATCAACCAATCAACTATTCAACTAATCTTCCTTTCAATCAAAAAAACGCTGCCATACTGACATAATTTATATATATTTGCAGCTTTAATTTAGCATATTATTATAAAAAATGAAAGGCGTAATTGCAGATACAGCACAAGAAAGTGCTACAAGAAACTTATATATTGAAACCTATGGCTGTGCTATGAATTTAGCTGATAGCGAAGTGGTTGCTTCTATTATGGCAACTAAAGGTTTTAAAACTACCAATGATATTCAAGAAGCGGATGTAGTTTTTGTAAATACCTGTTCCATTCGCGATAATGCTGAAGCACATGTTTGGGGAAGATTACGTGAAATAAAACACCAAAAGAAAACCAATCCAGGAATGATTGTAGGTGTTTTGGGTTGTATGGCTGAAAGATTGAAAACGCAGTTTTTAGAAAAAGAACAAATTATAGACATTGTAGTTGGTCCTGATGCTTACCGCGATATTCCTCGTTTAATAGAACAAGTGGAAGATGGGCAAAAAGCAATGAATGTGCTTTTAAGCAGAGAAGAAACTTATGCTGAAATAGTTCCCGTTAGGTTAAGTAGCAATGGTGTTTCGGCTTATATTAGCATTATGCGTGGTTGCGATAATATGTGTTCATTTTGTGTAGTTCCTTTTACTCGCGGACGTGAACGTAGCCGTGAGCCTGAATCAATAATTAAGGAAGCGCAAGAATTATACAATCAAGGGTACAAAGAAGTAACACTTTTAGGTCAAAATGTAGATTCCTATAAAATGGAAAATGAGCAAAATGAAGTAGTTTTTACTTTTGCTCAATTATTGGAAAAAGTAGCTCAAATAGCACCAGATTTAAGGGTGCGTTTTACTTCATCTCATCCAAAAGATATTACCGATGAAGTGCTTTATACCATCAAAAAATACGATAATATTTGTAATTATATTCATTATCCAATGCAATCGGGAAATACCCGTGTATTAAATATGATGAATAGAACTTACGATAGAGATTGGTTTAAAATGCGTTTGGATAAAATTAGGGAAGTAATTCCTGATTGTGGTATTTCTACCGATATTATTACTGGTTTTTGTACTGAAACCGAAGAAGAACATCAAGATACATTAACCATGTTTGATTATGGTAAATTTGATTTTGCTTTCATGTACAAATACAGCGAAAGACCAGGAACATTGGCCGCCCGCAGGTATGCAGATGATATTCCAGAAGAAGTTAAAGGACGTAGGTTAACTGAAATTATAGATTTACAACATAGAAATAGTATTGCTAAAAATACCAGCGAAATTGGTAAAACCCATATTGTGTTAATAGAAGGCGAATCAAAAAAATCGGAGTTGGATGCTAAAGGACGAAATGACCAAAATAAAATTGTGATTTTCCCAATAGAAAATTATAAAAAAGGGCAATATGTAAAAGTTTTAATTGAACGTGTAACCATTACAAGTTTAATTGGACGAATAGTAGAAGAAGTTAAATTTTAATATTAAAAACACTCAAATGGATTTTTTTAGCAATAATAGCCGACAACAGCAGGTTAGCAATGTGCTTGAGAAATACAATTTGTATTTTAGAAACTTAAGCCAAAAAGGAAAACACAAGTTTGTAAAACGCGTTTTAAGTTTTGAAAAAGAAATGGCTGTTATTGGTAAGGGAATTCAAATTACCGATGACATGCGTTTGATATTGTATTCATACATTACTCAACTAACTTTTGGTTTAAAAGATTATTTTCTTTCTGGATATGATTATATCAATGTTTATCCCGATTCGTTTTCATTGAAAAATAATGATGAATTTAGCGATGGTGTAACATACAATAATAAAATCATTGGCATTTCATGGAAAAAGTTCAGTGAGGGACATTTGCTAGTGGCAGATGGTGAAAATATTTTTTTTTATCAATTAGGAATGGCGCTGGTTCAAACTGTTAAAAACGGAGCCACCTTTGATCAACATTTTGCTAGTTATTTAGACAATTGGTTTGATGTTTTTACAAAAGAAAATAAAGGGAAAAGCAATGTTTTAAATATAGTTGATATTGATAATGAAGTTGATTTTGTATTTGCTAAATTGCTTGAAATTTTCTTTGAAAAACCTTTAACATTTCAAGAAGAATTACCCAATACTTATGCTCACTTTTGTTTGTTAATGAATCAAAATCCTTTGCAAATTGACCTAGATTATGTGTACAAAAAGGAGTTTTTTACCACAGAAAATTTAATTTATAATTTACCCGAAAAAGTAAAAAAAACCTATAAATATAACAGCAGTCATTGGAGTTATTATTTACCAATATTTACAGCTATTTTATTGTTTATTTTTCGATTCCATGTCATGGAACATATGGTTATTAATTGGTTTGAAATACTTTCAATTATTTTTGTGGTGAGTATTTTTACAAGTATAATTATGTTCAAAAAAGTGCAAGAAAAAGCTATTTATTTTAACTTATTAGAGTGCTGGATTATTAATTTATTAGGTTTTGTGCCAATTGGGTTTTTACTATTTGTAACTGCTGGATTATGGATAAATTTTAACGAGCAAGTAACCTATCACGACATTGAAAAAATTGATATTAACGAAATTCAAATAAGAAAAAGAGGATTGCAAATTGAGTCCTTTACGTTTTACTTTAACGATAAATTTTTAAATGATTATCCAATAACAAGAACCATAGACATAGCAAACAACGAAATGTTCCAAAACATTCAATTGCCAGCTCAAATGAAATTAACAATTTGCAAGGGAATTGCAGGTTTTGACATGATAAAATATAAAGAAGTAATTACAAATGAACATACAGGATATTAAACAACGATTTGAAATAATTGGTAATTCGCCATTATTGAATTATGCTTTGCAAACAGCTACCAAAGTGGCTCCAACCGATATTACTGTTTTAATAAATGGTGAAAGTGGGGTGGGGAAAGAAGCTTTTTCAAAAGTTATACATTCATTAAGTTCCCGTAAACATGGTCCGTTTATAGCCGTAAACTGTGGTGCAATTCCCGAAGGAACCATTGATTCTGAATTGTTCGGACACGAAAAAGGTTCGTTTACTGGAGCGCTCGATACCCGTAAAGGATATTTTGAAACAGTGAGTGGTGGAACTATTTTTTTAGATGAAGTAGGGGAGTTGCCATTAGAAACGCAATCGCGCTTATTACGAATTTTAGAAAGTGGTGAATTTATAAAAGTGGGTTCTTCTAAAACTCAAAAAACCGATGTAAGAGTGATAGCGGCTACCAATAGAGATTTGTTAGATTATTCATCGCAAGGTAAGTTCAGGGAAGATTTATATTATCGTTTGTCAACTGTTCCTATTCGTGTTCCTCCATTGCGCGAGCGCAAAGAAGATATTAATTTATTGTTCCGTAAATTCAGTGCCGATTTTTCGGAAAAATACAAATCAAAACCAGTCATATTAGATGCGGAAGCGCAAAATATATTAGCAGCATATCGATGGCCGGGAAATATTCGTCAGCTTAAAAATATTGCAGAGCAATTATCGGTATTAGACGAAGACAAAAATGTAAACGCTTTTGAGCTAACGCAAGTTTTACCTGCCGATAGACCACGTTTACCAGCATTGTTGGGTAACACTGCCGATGCAAACCATATGAGTGAACGCGATATTTTTTATAAAGTATTGTTTGAGCTGCGCAAAGATTTAAGCGATTTAAAAGGGGTGGTTTTTGAAATGATGCAAAACGGAAAATCCAGCATGAGTGCAGAAGATTTTGGCATGAAACAAAATGAAAATATGAACAGTATTTTCAGTCCGGGCATGTATCAAAATAGCAGCAATCAATCTAATAATTTAAACCCAAATCATCAAGGATTTTCAAAACCAAATATCATTGATATTCCTGTAATTCAAAATCCCGAACCCGAAAGTTTATCAATAGAACACAAAGAAATAGAATTGATAAAAAAAGCATTGGATAAATACCGTGGCCGTAGAAAAAAAGCTGCCAATGAATTAGGGATTTCTGAACGTACTTTATACCGAAAAATTAAACAATACGACTTGGAAGACTAAAGGTTAAATTCGAAATAAAAAAATTAAAACATCGAATAATGAATTAGAAATTTTCATTTTCAGCCCTGAAAGGGCAAAACAAAAAAGCATAGGGTGCAGCCCTATGAATTGTAACAAGAATATTTATACGTAGCCCTGAAAGGGCAAAATATCAATTCATAGGGTGTAGCCCTATGAAATAATAATAAACAAAAACAAAAATATCATGGGTCAATCATTGGTTCAAAATTATATCCATTTGGTGTTTAGTACCAAACATCGGCAACCATTTATAACACCAAATATTGAAGATGAGCTTTTCGCGTATTTAGCAGGAATTTGTAATAATTTAGATTGCAAAGCAATAAAAGTTGGTGGTTAATTAGACCATGTGCATATCTTATGTAAGTTATCAAAAAAGATAGCACTCATAAAATTACTAGAAGAGGTAAAATCACATTCATCAAAATGGATAAAAACAAAAGGTAGTGAATTTGCCAATTTTTATTGGCAAGATGGTTATGGAGCTTTTTCTGTAAATCCCTCTGAAGTTGATGTGGTTATTAAATATATTGAAAACCAAAAAAATCATCATAAAACCAAAACATTTCAAGATGAATACCGCCAATTTTTGAAAAAATATCAAGTGGAATTTGATGAAAAATATGTTTGGGATTAATTTTTTTGTTACGCCCTTTCAGGGCTTGGTTTGTAGTTTAGTATAGGGCCATAGGGCTTCACCCTATGTTATAATATTTTGCCCTATCAGGGCAATAATTTCGAAGTTCAATATTCTACATTATTTATTCAATTGTCATATTCGATTTTCGAATTACTTACATCGAAATTCATCATTAAAAATTAATTTTTTACTTTCGAATTTTGAATTTCCTGCTTCGGATTTCAATATTTATTATTCGATTTTAGATTTTCGAATTTCGTGCTTTTTGCTTCGTCCCGATGAATCGGGATCGAATTTTATTTTTTGAATTCTTTCTTTTATAATCCAAAAAACTATATTCGATTTTTAATTAAAAATAAAATAAATGAATTTCAAAATTTTAATAGCCATTTCTTTATTGTACATCAGTTGTAACAATGCTCCTTCAAACATTACTTTAGCAAATGAGGAAGATAAAGAATATAACAGTGATGGGATGGAAGAAGACCTAAAAGGTAGAGACGAATGGATGAAAAACATGTTGGCAAATCCTACCACAGGTGAAATTCCAAAAGGAATTAGGAACATGGAATTGGCCTTTGCTAATCAATTACCTCAGTGCAATGTTGCCTTGAGCAAAACCAACAATATGGGTTTTTGGAGCCAGCGTGGTCCTTATAATATAGGTGGCAGAACACGTGCCATTGCCATTGATAAAACCAATGAAAATAACTTATTAGCTGGAGGAGCCAGTGGTGGAATTTGGCGCAGTTACGATGCAGGTGCTAGTTGGTATATTTGTACCAATATTGATTCAAATGTGAATGTTACTTGTATTACGCAAGATACTAGAAAAGGCAAAGAAAATATTTGGTATGCCGGCACTGGTGAGTATTTTGGTGGCTATGTTCCAGGTGCTTTTTTTACTGGAAATGGCATGCTAAAATCCACTGATTCGGGTAAAACTTGGAACCGTTTAAAAACTACGGTTTCTGGTAGTATACAATTCGATAATTTGTGGGATTTTACCAATAACGTTGTCGTTAACCCAACTTTAGATACTATTGATGCAGTATTTGCCGCTACTTATGGTGGAATTTGGCGAAGTTTAAATGGTGGTACCACTTGGCAATTAAACCGAGGTACTACTTCTTCATCTACTCCATATACTGATGTGGCTATTACTTCAACAGGTGTAATATATGCAACATTATCAAGCGGAAGTACATTTGCTGGAATATGGCGAAGTACCAACAATGGTGCAAATTGGAGTAAAATTAGTCCAACATTTTTTCCCGCTAATTGTGGTAGAATTTCTATTGGCATTTCGCCTAGCGATGAAAAACAAGTTTACTTTATTGCACATACGCCTGGAGTTGGAAAAAAGTCAGTTCAATTCAATGGAACTGAGGAATGGAACAGTTTATGGAAATACAATTATGTGAATGGTGACGGTACTTTAGCGGGTGGAGTTTGGGAAGATAGAAGCACTAATTTACCTCAAATGCAAGGCGAATTTGGTCCTTTTATTTCACAGTCGGGTTACTGTTTATATGTAAAAGTAAAACCCGATAATGCCGATGTGGTTTATATAGGAGGAGCAAATTTATACCGTTCAACAGATGGTTTTAAAACTACAAATAACACCGCTTGGGTTGGAGGTTATGAAGTAGGAACTACTCGCCCTGATTTTAAAATTTATCAAAACCATCATCCCGATAATCATAACATGGTTTTTTATAACTCTAATCCATCCAAATGTATATCGGTTCACGATGGTGGAATTTCATTAACTGATAATAATTTAGCCACAAATATTACTTGGAAATCTTTAAATAATGGATACAATACCACTCAATTTTATTCTGTGGCAATTGATAAAACTACTACCAGTGATATTGTTTTAGGTGGTTTGCAAGACAATGGTACTTTATATACTAACGCTGGCGATTACCGTAAACCTTGGACTCAACCTTTAAGTTACGATGGCTCTTTTTGTTTTGTGTCGCCAAATGCCACAGATTATTACATGTCAATTCAAGAAGGAAGAGCATTTAGAATACAAGTTGGAGCCGATGGTTTAGGAAATAAATTTGCGCGCATTGATCCTAAAAATTTACCAAGATCAAAATACCAATTTATCAATCCGTTTACTCCCGATGCAAATAATTTTTATAGAATTTATATTCCCAATGGTGATAGAATTTGGCGTAATAATGACGTAAAACAAATTCCATTATTAGACAAATTAGATAGCAATGCGGTGCTTACCAATTGGGACGAATTATTAACAACCAAATTAAGTGATTCAACAGATGAAATTACAGCTATTACAAGTTCCAAAATAGACAATGACGTAGTTTATTACGGTACACAAAAAGGGAAATTATACAGAATTAAAAATGCATCAATAGGGCAACCAACAGTTGAAAACATTACGGGAACAAATTTCCCCGCAGCCTATATTAATTGCGTTACCACACATCCAAGTAATCCAAATATTTTGTTTACCACGTTTACCAATTATGGTATTTTAAGTTTGTTCCAAAGTATCAATGGTGGACAAACTTGGCAAGCTGTTTCGGGTAATTTAGAAGAATTGGCTACAGGTGCTGGAAATGGTCCTTCTTTGCGTTGGCTAACCGTTGTTACTGTTGCCGATAGTTTGATATATTATGTTGGAACTTCAGCAGGTTTATTTGCTACCGATAGTTTGAATGGAATGCAAACTATTTGGGTGCGTCAATCGCCCGATAAAATTGGAAGTAACATTGTTACCATGATGGATTTTAGAAATACTGATGGTTTGCTAGCAGTTGCCACTTATGGTGCTGGCGTGTTTACAAGTATTATCAATTCTACTAAAGATAAAACCTCAGTGAAGCAAGTTTGGGTTGATCATATTTCATTATATCCAAATCCTGTGAACGACAAATTATTCATTGATTTATATAATCATCAAGCAAAAGATGCAAGTTATAAATTATATGATTTGAAAGGAAAATTAATTGCTGAAGGTATTTTGGAAAATTATATTTCAACTGAAAATTTAGCGCATGGAATTTATTTTGTCCGTTTAAATATTGACAATAAAATGATTACCAAAAAAATAATTAAACTTTAAATAATTAAACCTTTATTGGGTTAGTTAAAACAATATTTGGCATAGTATTTTCTATGCCTTCATAAAAAATAAAATCATGAAAAATTATCAAGCTATAAGCACAAAAACAATTTTATTTACTGCAATTACTTTTTTTTTAATTGCAAGTTGCGGAGCACCCAAAGGATTAACAGAAGTAAAAGGACCGTTTTCGGGAAGTAGTTACGAAGGTAGCAGACGATTTTTTAGGGCAACTGGAAGTGCTGAAAGCAGAGACTCAGAAACAGCAAAAAGCAAAGCACTTTTAATGGCCAAACAAAGGTTGGCATCTTTTGTGCAAACTCAAATAAACCAAGTTGCCGAAAACTACAGCGCAGAACGTCAAATAGCTGATAATTTGGGAGATTTTAATACGCGCTTTCAGCAAATTACCCGTGAGGTTTTAAGTCAAACCATTGTTGATATTTCAATTATAGGTGATAAAACTTACACCAATAAAAACGGAAATTACATCAGTTACATTGCGTTAGAAGCAAAGAAAAAAGTAGTTTACGAAAAACTAAAAGAAATAAGTTTAATGCGTAAAAACCTAACTCCAGCCGATAAAGCTGCTGTTAGCGATATGATAGAGAAAGCCATTAAAGAAGCGGAAGATAATTAGTCGGAAAATAGTGTTTAAGTTGATTTAATTAATCGGTTTCTATTTGGTTTTAATGTTTTTATTTCAAAGTAACAATCTAATTATAACCTTAATTTTTAAACTATAAAAAATATTGTTTACTTCGCAATTGTGTTTAAAAATACGATGCAAGTAAGCAATATTTTTTTTTGGTGCCTTTTGGTATCAAATATTGCTGCATTTGCACAAAATCCAATCAAAGTAACTTATCGTTTTATTGGAACAAATGCTAATAAAATACAAGCGGAAATAAAACTTCCAAATCAGTTCAACGATAGTTTACAATTACACCAAACTGTGAATGAAATATTGATTTTTTGTTCTCAAAAATCATATATTTTAACTGCTATAAATACGCAATATTTTAAACCGGATTCAGCTGAAATAACTATCAATTTAAATCAATCATTTAAGTGGTTAAAAATTAAAAATGATGGAGTAGATTTTAATTTATTAAATGCTGCAGGATTTGCAACGAGTGATTTTTCAAATCAAGTTTTTAGTCCAAATGTATTTGCTCAAAAAGTTTCAAATGCATTAATTTGGCTTCAAAACAATTCTTATCCATTTGCATCCATTGGTTTGGATGCCGTTCAAATTGATAGTTCTACAATTACGGCAAAAATAATATTAAATAAAGGTCCACAAATATTTTTTGATTCTATAAAAGTAATTGGGAATGTAAATATTAGTCCACGCTTTTTAGCAAATTATACCAATATAAAAGCAGGTAAATTTTATAATGAAAGTATTTTAAAGCTAACCGATAGTAGAATTGCGGAACTCCCATATTTGAGTTTAACACAGTCATCGGTAATATATTTTTACGGAAATAAAGCCAAAATGATTTCCTATATTAACAATAGAAAAGCTAGTAGTTTTGATGGAATTATTGGTTTTGCGCCAAACAGTAGTCAAGCCAATAAACTCATTATTACTGGCGATATCAATTTAAAATTACAGAATATTTTAGGTAGCGGAAAATCGTTGGATTTAAACTATAGAAGTTTTTTAAATAACTCACAAGAATTAAAGTTTAAATTCAATTATCCATATATTTTCAATTCGAAAATTGCTTTTGATTATGGATTAAATTTATTGCTTTACGATACGTCATTTTTTGATTTACAAAACGATTTCTCATTTCAATATCGTTTTATTGGCTCTGATTATTTTAAAGTTTTTTATGCTACGCAATCCACTTCTTTAATTACAATAGATACAAATTTTATAAAGAATAATAGAAGTTTACCAAATATAAATGATGTAAAAAAAGATTTGTATGGAATTGGTTTTAAGAAAACAAAAATCAATTATTTACCCAATCCTTCAAAAGGATACATTTTTGAAATTGATTTTGCCATTGGCACAAAAAACATATTAAAAAATTCAACAATTAATACTTTACAATTAGACAATGGAAGCGGTGTATTATATAAAATATATGATTCTTTAAAATTAAGCTATACGCAATATAGAATTACATTTAAAGCGGAAAAATATTTTAAAATCACTAACAATTTTATAGTAAAAACAGATTTAAATTCCGCTTGGTTTCAAACAGAAAGTCTATTTTTGAATGAACTTTTTCGCATTGGTGGATTAAAAACACTTCGTGGGTTCGATGAACAAAGTATATTTGCAAACAAGTTTGCGATTGCAAATGCGGAGCTCAGGTATATATTAGGTAAAAACTCCAATGTTTTTGCTTTTTATAACCAAGCTTGGTATTTAAACGAAACAAGAAAAATTAATCAATACGATAATCCATTTGGATTAGGCGCGGGAATAGTTTTTGAAAGCGGTGCGGGATTATTTACTTTAATATATGCAGTTGGAAAACAATATCAAAATCCAATTGAGTTTAACAGTGCTAAAATACATTTTGGTTATATCAATTATTTTTAAAAATGAATTTTAATAAAATTTTTTTATGTATGTTTATTTTTTGTGCTTTAGTTAATCTAAATGCACAAAATAATACTGTTAATGTTTTACCAAATGATTCAATTAATGATTCAATTAGTAATTCAATAATAGATTCAACTTTAACAGTTTCAAAAACATTTTCATTACTTGATTCGTTAAAAAATGAACGTATTTTACTGTCCATATTTAATCCAACAATAAAACTTCCTGGACTAAGCAATATTATTGGTTTAACTGAACTTTCGAGCCAAAGAGAACTTCCGTATTTAAAACAAATAAAACCAATTTATATAAACAATAATCACTGGAAAATTTGGTTTTTATTGAGCTTAATTTTATACATAGCATTAATCAGATTAGCTAGCCCACGTAAATTTGAAGAGTCTGCTTTTTTAGTATTTGATTTGTTTTTTCTTTCATCAATAAACGGTATAAAAGATGCTAAATTTTCATGGATTTCTGTTCATTTATTCATGATTTATATTTTAAGTTTTTCATTAATTTTAAATCACTTTTTTGAATACAATCAAATTTTTAACGAATTTGAATATTATCAATTAGTATGGATTATTGCGGGATCAATTGTAATTATATAT
>CAISTO010000329.1 GCA_903888395.1 uncultured Bacteroidota bacterium
GTTTATAACACCATTAAATGCATTTGGTCCGTAATATGCAGAACTTGCTCCTACTACTAAATCTACTTTTTGAATATCAAGTTCTGAAGCGCCTAAAAAATTTCCTAAACTAAAGTTCAATCCTGGCGATTGATTATCAACTCCATCAATTAATTGAAGCGAACGAACAGGTGAAGTAGAATTAAAACCACGGGTATTTATAATTTTGAAACCTATACTTGCCGATGTAATATCCACTCCTTTTAAATGAGCCAATCCTTCATAAAAATTGGCTGCAGGTGTTTGCTTAATAGCAATGGCATCCATGGTTTCAACAGTTAAAGGATTTTGCTTCATTTTTTCTGTAATGCGGCTATCCCTCACCGATACTTCTTTTAAAGCCCTTTCCGATTTTGAAAGTTTAACCGTCAATTTAGTTTTCGCATCGTTTATAACTATTTCCTTGGCTTCAAATCCCAAATATTTTATTACTAATGTTAATGGTAAATTATTTGTTGTTTTCAAAACAAACTGACCATCATAATCAGTTTGAACACCTTTGTTGGAGCCTTTTACCAAAACCGAAACGCCAATTAATTTTTCATTAGTTTTGGCATCAGTTACACTTCCTTGTATGGTAATTTGGGCCATTGCATTAAAAATGCAAAGGAATAATATAGAAATACAAAAGATAAGTTTTTTCAATTTATGATTTTTATTAAGGTTCGAAAATATCTAAATATATTTAAATACAAAGTAATTGGGTCAGATTAATAAGATTTCACAAAAAATAAAGTCAAGCTTTACATAAATGGTTTTGGTTTGTTAACTTAAAAAAGCACATTTGCTTAAATAACAAATTATAAATATGCGTAAAATTTCCTTGATAACCTTTGCTTTTTTAGTTGTAGCTTCTTGTGCTACCAAGAAAAAACCTATTGCAGCTGCACCCGCTGCACCCAAAGTTACTACCATTGCCGATAAGACAAAATCGTGCAAAAAAACTGATGGATTATTTCCACTTTTCCAAGATACAGTTACCGGAAATTTGTTCATGGTGCTTAAAAAAGAACAATTAAACAAAGAGTATATTTATTTTTCATACACAGTTGATGGCGTTGTAGCCGCAGGACATTTCAGAGGTAGCTTCCGCGATAACAAATTATTTACCATTCGCAGGTATTTTGACAAAATAGAATTTGTAATCAAAAACACAGGCTATTATTTCGATAAAAATAATCCAATCAGTAAATCGGCTAACGCAAATATTAGCGATGCTATTTTAGTAAACCAAAAAATAGTTGCCGAAGATGTAAAAAAAGGTGAAATATTATTAGATGCAAGCTCCATTTTTTTAAGCGAAAGTTTGTGCCAAGTAAAACCATCGCCATTTTTTGGATTACCAGCCGGGTTTAGTTTGGGCGGATTGAGCAAAGAAAAAACCAAATTTTCGAGTATAAAAAACTATGAAAAAAACACAGATTTAATTGTAGAATATGTGTACGATAATCCAATGCCAACAGCTGGCGGAGGCAAGGAAGTAGCCGATGAACGTGCGGTAAGTATTTTTTTACAACATACTTTAATTGAAGCACCCAAAAATAATTTTAAACCCAGATCAGACGATCCTAGATTGGGTTATTTCAGTGAAGAAGTAGAAGACATGACCACCACAAATGCAGTTGCTTTTAAAGACATGATTCACCGCTGGAATTTAGAGAAAAAAGACACCAATGCTGCCATTTCTGAACCTATAGAACCAATAACTTGGTGGATTGAAAATACCACACCTTCTGAATTTAAAGCAACCATTAAAGAAGCTGGTGAAAAATGGAATTTGGCTTTTGAAGCGGCAGGTTTTAAAAATGCTGTGGTCATAAAAGAACAACCCGACACTGCCACTTGGGATGCTGGCGATATTCGTTATAATGTGTTACGTTGGACCTCTTCGCCACAGCCACCTTTTGGTGGATACGGGCCTAGTTTTGTAGACCCAAGAACAGGTCAAATTTTAGGCGCTGACATTATGTTTGAGTACATTTTTGTTACTAATAAATTACGCCAAGAAGAGTTATTTGATGCCAATGCAATGAATATTCAAAAGCCATTTAGCAAAAACATGAATACTTTTTGCGATGCAAATAATCAATTACATCAAACTTCGTTATTTGGTTTAAATGCCATGCAATTGCAAGGCATTAGTGATGTAGAAAAACGCGAATACATTAAGCAATCATTGTATTATTTGGTAATGCATGAAATGGGTCATACCATGGGTTTAAACCACAATATGAAGGCCAGCCAAATGCTTAAACCAAACCAAATAAACAACAAAGAAATTACCCGTAAAATTGGTTTAATAGCCTCGGTAATGGATTATCCTGCAGTAAATGTGGCTTTGGATAAAAGCAAACAAGGCGATTATTTTACTACTCGTCCTGGTCCTTACGATGCTTGGGCAATAGAGTTTGCATACTCACAAGGAATGAACAATGAAGCCAACGAAAAGGCTCGATTGGAAAAAATATTATCGCGTTCAAGTGATACACTATTAATTTTTGGAAATGATGCCGATGACATGCGTGGTGTAGGAAGTGGAATAGATCCAAGAATAAATGTAAACGACATGAGTGGAGATGCCATTTCTTTTGGTGTTGACAGAATAAAATTGGCCAATCAATTATTCACTAAATTAAAAGAAAAATACAGCAAAAACGGCCAAAGTTACCAAGAGTTATTCCAAGCATATAGAATTGCTCAATCGGAATATTTTAACCAAGTAAACGTAATTGCTCGTTATGTGGGTGGTGTATTTGTTGACAGAAGTTTTATTGGGCAAGCGGGTGCAACCAAACCATTAATTCCAGTTGATTATAAAGAGCAAAAACGTGCCATGGAAGTTTTAACAAAATATGCATTTGCACCAGACGCATTTACCGTTCAAGCCGATTTGTATAATTATTTGCAATTGCAACGCAGAGGCTTTAATTTTTTTGGTAGTAATGAAGACCCAAAAATTCATGCTAGAATTTTAGGCTATCAAACCAGCATCATGGCGCATTTGTTAAACACAACTATGCTAAGAAGATTAACCGACACCAAACTTTATGGCAATAAATACAGTGTTTTGGAAATGATGAACGACTTAACAAAAGCATGTTTTTCAGCAGATGCCAGCAATCCAAATACTTTCCGTCAAAACTTGCAAAATGCATATGTAGAAAACATCATTGCACTATTTAAATCGGGTAGGTACGATGCCGTTTCTCAGGCTGCAGCACTTTCGCAATTAAAGCAGGTTGGTACTATTTGTAAAGGCGGTACCACCGATGAAGCAAAAGTGCATTATGCTAATTTGAAACTAAAAATTGATCAAGCATTGGCAGAAAAATAAATAGGTTAAAATTCGAAATTCGAAAAAATAAATTCGAAAAAATA
>CAISTO010000330.1 GCA_903888395.1 uncultured Bacteroidota bacterium
TACTAATTTCGAAAAATTTAATATGAGCAGTAAGATTTTTAAACATTGCTTCCAATCTTTTTTTATCGGTATCGCTAATAAATATTTGACCAAAATTATCTTCAGCAATCATGGTTAAAATAATTGCCAATCGGTTATTGTCCAATTTTTCAAAAATATCGTCCAACAAAAGCAAAGGTTTGATGCCAGTTTTGTTAAATAAATATTCGTATTGAGCTAATTTTAAAGCAATGATAAAAGATTTTTGTTGCCCTTGGCTGCCCATTCTTTTCAGAGGAAAATTATTTATTTCAAACAATAAATCATCTTTATGAATACCTTTGGTGGTGCGTTGTGCGGCCTTGTCAGCATTTATATTTTGAAGGAGTAAATCACTCAAATTATCGTTTAATAATTGACTTTCATATTTCAATGAAATGGCGTCACTTTGCAAACTTATTTGGTTGTAATATTTTAAAAATAAAGTTTCAAAATCAATCATAAAAGTTTTGCGTTTTTCAAATATAAATGTTCCAAAACTGATTAACTTTTCGTTATAGGAAGCTATTAAACTTTCATCAAAATATTGGAGGTCATTAAAACGCTTAAGCAGCGCATTTCTTTGCTCCAAAGCCTTATTGTATTGCATTAATTGATACAAATATTCTTTGTCAAATTGCGATATAAATGAATCAATAAATTTCCTTCTATCTTCACTACCTTCATGAATTAAATAGATATCGTTTGGAGCTATAATTACCAAAGGAAATTCACCAATATGAGCTGAAAGTTTTGGATATTCATTGTTATTAACCTTCAATTTTTTTTTGCTTCCCTTTTGAATAATTAATTGAGTATTTTCAACGGTGTCATTTTTATAAAACGCACCATTGATGCTCATTTCATTTTGATCGGTTAAAATATTGATAGCATCTTGGTTTTGAAAATAACTTTTGGTAAAGCATAAATAATAAATGGCATCTAACACATTTGTTTTACCACTTCCGTTTAAACCTGTAAAACAATTGATTTGCTTGCTAAAGTCAAATTTAGCAGAAGCATAATTTTTAAAGTTATATAATCGTAGGTTTTGTAAATGTAAATGCATAATTCATTTTCAAAGGTAAATTTATTTTTATTTATAATTATGTAAGCTTTTTAAATGTAAAATTATTTTTCAGTTTTTTTTATTTATTTGGAAAAACTTAATATTTTCTTATTATTGAAGTCTTAAAATTGAAACTAAAACTAAAATAATTATGAAAAAAATCTTACTATTTGGCGCATTAGTTTGCAGCTTAAATGTATTTAGCCAGGACTACTGGACTATTAAAAGCACAGGAACTTCAGGTTCTTATTCAATGAATGACGCTAGTGCAGTAGCAGTTATAACTGGTACAACAGCTGGTGTTAGTAACACTTTATCAGCTCCTGTAACACTACCTTTTTCAAACTGGAAATTTTTTGGTAAAGCAGTTACTCAATTTAAAATTAGTTCAAGTGGCTACATTACTTTTGATTTAACTCAAACAGCAGACGTAGTAGCAAACACAACTTTACCGAATGCCGCAGCACCTAAAAATGCTATTTTTGCTTTTTGGGATAATTTGAATTTACAATCAATTGTTCAAGGAGCTAATACTTTTCCTTCAGATGCAAAAACATTTACATATGGTTCATCACCTAACAGAGTTTTTGTAGTTCAATGGAGATTAACTGGAACTATTGGAGTTGCTGGTGGTACTAATGTAACTTATTTTGCAATTAGAATGTATGAAGCTGGTAATTTTGATGTAGTTCATAATTATGGTTTTGGAACGTTTACTGCTACTTGTGGCGTTCAAAATGATTCTGCTACTAATGGTTACATGGTTGCTGGAAGTCCAAGTTTAAATTTTGGTGGTGCTAACGGAAGTTATGATGCTACTAAATCTGCTGTTTATACTTTTTTACCTGGTCCTCAACCAAATTACGATGCTGCTTTAACAAAATTATCATCTCCTGAAGTAGTGAAATTAGGTACAAATGTAACTTTAAAAGGTACTTTAAATAACTATGGTAAAAATGATTTAACAGCTTTAAAAGTATATTATACAATAGACGGTGGAACTAAAGTTTCTGCAACATTATCTACTTTAAATACTACTAATTCAGGTGGCGTAGAAGTATTCGATTTTCCAACTCCTCTAAATTTTTCAACTGGTGGAAATAAAGTGATCAAAGCTTGGATTGATAATCCTAATTTACGTCCTGATGAAAATACTAATAATGATACAATGTCAACTAATATTTTTGTTAATGATGGTATTACAGGAACAAAACGTGTTTTATTAGAAGAAGGTTCAGGCGGATGGTGTGGATATTGCCCTGATGGACATTTAAGAATGAGAGATATTTTAGCTGGAAATTCTAAAGTAGTTGCTGTAGTTCATCACAATAGTGATGGTATGGCTAATACACAAAGTAATACTATTAATACTGCTTATGCTACAGGCTATCCTTATGGAGTAGTAGATAGAACTTTATATACTGACCAAACTACAGTAGGTTTAAATAGAGGTTTATGGGATGCAAAAGCAACTGAAAATTTAAATGCGATTACTCCTGTAAATATTTCAATCATTAACAAAACTTATAATGCAACTACAAGAACTCTTTCTTATACTGTAAAAGCTGATTTTGTTGACAATGCTTTACCTGGTGACATGAGAATTACTTCTATTATTTCTGAAGATAACGTTCGTGGACCAATGATTTCGCCTACAAGTACTACTTGGAACCAACATAGCTATTATAGCAGTGCTGATAATGGTGCTGGTGGAGCAACTCATGAACTTTATAATGAACCTGCTTATTTTTATGGTTATAACCACAGACATGTTGCAAAAACTATTTTACCTTCAGCTTGGGGTAATGCAGGAGTAATTCCAAATGCACCATTAAAAGGTTCTTCTTATACGCAAGATTTTACTTATACTTTACCTGCAGTTGTTAAAGTTTCAGAAACTGATTATATTGGAAATACAGGAATTTATACTCCTTTCCAAAATACTTATCCTGGTGAAGCAAATAATAAAATTGGTGCAACA
>CAISTO010000331.1 GCA_903888395.1 uncultured Bacteroidota bacterium
GCTAATAAACTTTTGGCAGCTTCTTTATTTTGAAATACTGAATACACATAAAATGTAAAAATTAGTTGAATAATGGTAGCAAAAAAGCTAAACCATTTTACCGATTCACCTTTTAAAAATAGAACAAGAATACTTGCTATTAAAGGTATGAGTAATAATATAAGTGTTAACATTAAGTTTGAGTATATAATTTAAATGACAACAAAAATTTGAACTGCTAATAAAATAATCATGCTAATAACCATAGCAAACATATAAAAACCAACATGTCCGGTTTGTAATAAGCGCAACGCTCTTCCAATTTGATTGGTAATAAACGCAATGGCATGAACCAATAAATCAACAATTAATTTATCAATCACTACTAAAAACAAATCACTCAATAGCATGATTGGTTTAACAAAAACTGTATTGTAAATTTCGTCAACATAAAACTTATTTGCTACCACTTTGCTAATTCCTTTTACGTTTTCATCGGCTGCGGGAACATGTTTTTGCATCACATATTTTTGGTAAGCAAAAGCAATACTTACCAATGCTAAGGTAACAGCTGTTCCCACCAAAATCCATTCCATCGAATGACTCATTTCGTGACCAGCAGGCATGATTAATTTAGATTGGGCAAACACACTGGCTAAGTAATTTTTGAATAAATGTGTATGACTTAATATAGTTGGCAAGCCAATAAATCCTGCAATAATAGAACAAGTTGCTAAAATAATTAATGGCATTGTCATGGTAGCAGGACTTTCGTGAATATGGTGTTTTACTTCATCTGTTCCTCTGAATGACGAAGAGAAAGTTAAGTAAACCAACCTGAACATGTAAAAAGCAGTTAACATTGAACTGAATGAAAGTAAGCCCCAAATAACTTTGTTATGTTCAAAGGCAGTTGCTAATATTTCGTCTTTACTAAAGAAACCTGCAAAAGGAGGAATTCCAGAAATGGCAACTGTTCCAATTAAGAATGTAGCAAAAGTAATTTTTATGTATTTACCCAAACCACCCATATTACGCATGTCTTGTTCGCCACCCATGGCATGAATCACAGAACCTGCTCCTAAGAACAATAATGCTTTGAAAAAAGCATGTGTTACTACATGGAACATGCCACTTTCATAAGCGCCCATTCCTAATGCAGCAAACATTAATCCTAATTGTGAAACTGTAGAATAGGCCAACACTTTCTTGATATCGTTTTGTTTTAAACCAATAACTGCCGCAAATAATGATGTAGCAGTTCCTACTATTAAAATTACATCTAAAGTGTGAGGTGCTAATGAAAACAATACATTAGAACGTGCAATCATATAAATTCCTGCTGTTACCATGGTAGCAGCATGAATCAATGCAGACACTGGAGTTGGACCAGCCATGGCATCGGGAAGCCAAGTATATAAAGGTAACTGAGCCGATTTTCCCATAGCTCCAACAAATAAAAATAGCGTAATGTAAATAATAGTCATGTTACCCATTCCTAATTTTAAAGCGCCAATTGTTACCACATCAAAATTCAGTGAATTGAAATAAAACAACATCATGAACATTCCGATGATGAAACCCAAATCGCCAATGCGATTCATGATAAATGCTTTTTTAGCAGCATCGTTAAAGGCTTGGTTTTTAAACCAAAATCCTATTAGTAAGTAACTACAAAGACCAACGCCTTCCCAACCAATAAACATAATAAGGTAATTATTACCCATTACCAATAAAAGCATGAAGAATATAAAAAGATTTAGGTATGAAAAGAACCTTGAAAATCCTTCATCGTGGTGCATGTAGCCTATAGAATATAAATGTATTAAACTTCCAATTCCTGTTATAACCAATAACATAGTAATAGACAATGGATCGATCAAGAAAGCAAATGGAATAAAAATGTTTTTAAAATAAAACCAATTGCTAATAGTAATGGTTTCGGAACCACCTGAAGGTAGGTTTAAAAATAAAAATAGGGAACATGCAAAGGCTCCAAATAAAACTGCAGTAGCAATCCAACCGGAAGCATGTCCTAATTTTTTACCAAATAAAGCATTTATAAAAAATCCTAATAATGGCAACAATGGTATCAATATAGTTGGCAAGTATAGATTTGATGTTTGTATAATTGTCTGTGTCATCTTTTAAGTTCTTAGTTTTAAGTTCGAAGTACTTAGTTTTATTAATTTTTTAGTTTAAAATATTTCAATTCGAATTTCGTATTTCGAATTTGATTTATTTGAATTTCGAATTTATTCTTTAGTATTACGATTTTTCTGTGCTAGCTTCTGGCATTTTTATTAAAAATTTAATTATAATTCAAAATTTATCATTCAAAATTTCGTCTACCATTTCATTCTACTGAGTATATCTATATCGGTAGAGGCAATATTACGGTAAATACTAACCAGTAAAGCCAAGCCAACAGCTACTTCGGCTGCAGCTACCACCATAATA
>CAISTO010000332.1 GCA_903888395.1 uncultured Bacteroidota bacterium
AAATAAAAAAGAATATAAATATGATATATAATTTGATATAAAATAACAGTAAAATAATTAATTTCAACTCAATTGCCTAGTGCATTCTTAAAATCTTTTCCATCTTTTTCCCTTTTGCTAATTCATCAACTAACTTGTCTAAATACCTTACGTGTTTTGTTAAAAGATTTTCAATTTCTTCTATCCTGTAGCCGCAAATTAAACCAGTAATGAGGTTCGCATTGGAATTTATTTTGGCCTTGTTAAACATTGTTTCAAATGTTACTTTATCAGCTATCAATTCCAATATTTTATTATCGTCAAAGCCAGTTAACCAAGTTATTATTTCATTCAATTCCGTTTTTGTCCTGCCTTTTTTTTCTATTTTGGTAACGTATAGCGGGTATACTTTTGCAAAAATCATTTTTGCAATTCGTTCGTTATGTGCAAGTGTGGTTTTTACACTCAATTATATTTTGTCTGTGTTTAATTTATGGTAATAAATGTATGAAACTACTAAAATTGAAAGTATAATTAATGGAAAAAAAGTATGCTCATCTATACCATCTACACTTACATGACTGATGCTAGCAAATAGAAAATTGAATATAAAACCAGCATAAGCCCATTCTTTAATTCTTTTAGGAATTTGAGGTATTAATAATGCTAAAACTCCCATAACTTTGAATATTATCAATGCATTTCCAAAGTAAGGTGGATAGCCCAAATGTCTTATTCCTTCTTTTGCTAATTCTGTTTGAGATGTTAATGCGGGCATCACTCCTTCAAACAACCCGATGATTGACGTAGCCGTCCAATAAATTATTTTATCTTTTTTCATTTTATATATTTGATTTTCTAAAATTGTTGAATCAAACTTAAGTATTCAACACTCTTTTTTAATTGGTAAAAAGGAAGGGTTTTCATTAACTCTTTCACTTGCTCTTCGTCTACATCTTTAAATATTAAAACAGCACCATTTCTTGCTTCTCTTAAAAACAAATGCTCTAAAATTCCTTCGGCTTTCCACTTAGCAACTATTTCTTGCTCATGTTTTAATATTTCTTGAAAATTACTTGGAATATTATCCATGTCTAATGTTAAAATTACTTCAATTCTGTTCATGATTTTTTATAAATTTTTTTTATTATTTGCTTTGCAATGGGTAAATATTTAAGTCAAATTATTACATAATTATTGCTTAAATTATAACTGTAATACTTTTATAAATTTTAAAAATCAAACATACCAATTATTATTAAAAAATCAAATTTCAATATTTCATACTTCCTCATTCATCCTTCATCCTTCCTCATTCATCCTTCATCCTTCCTCATTCATCCTTCATACTTCATACTTCATCATTCATCCTTTATCATTCACACTTCATCCTTCCTAATTCATCCTTCAAAATCCTTTTAACCATTAAAATAATTCCATTCTTGAAATTGATACTTAATTCAATATATTTGAACAACATCAAAATTGGTTTTACAACACTAAAAATATACCATTATGAATTCTATACACGATAAATTAAAAGCATTTGAACGTACCCTCACTATCATGGATGAGCTAAGAGCCAAATGTCCTTGGGATAAAAAACAAACATTGGAATCACTCAGACATTTAACCATAGAAGAAACTTATGAGTTAAGTGAAGCCATTGTAAACAACGACTTGCCTGAGCTTCAAAAAGAGTTAGGCGATGTATTATTACATATTATTTTTTATGCTAAAATAGCCAGCGAAACCAATCATTTTGACATTGCTGATGTGTTGAATTCTTTGTGTGAAAAATTAATTGTTCGTCATCCACATATTTATGGAAATGTAGTAGCCGAAACCGAAGAGCAAGTAAAAGAAAATTGGGAACAAATAAAACTTAAAGAAGGAAACAAATCAGTGCTAAGTGGTGTTAGCAAAGGAATTCCAAGTTTAGTAAAAGCATATAGAATTCAAGAAAAAGCTGCGCAAGTTGGCTTCGATTGGGATACTCCTGAACAAGTTTGGGATAAAATAAATGAAGAATTGTTGGAGTTTAAACACGAACTAAACATTCCTAATAATAAACAAAAAACAGAGCAAGAATTTGGCGATTTACTATTTGCCTTGGTAAACTTAGCTCGCAAAAATGGCATCAATCCCGATGATGCTTTAGAATATACCAATCAAAAATTCAGAAATCGATTTATGTTCATTGAAGATAAAGCTAAAGCCATGAATAAAAACATGATTGACATGTCGCTTACCGAAATGGACGAAATTTGGAACGAAAGCAAAAAACTAGGCATGTAAAATAGCTGAGTCATTCAGTAGTACCGCTTAAGCGGTATCCTTTCCATGGCAACCAAGTTAGCTAATGGCTAATTATCATTTAAAGCCAAGGAGATGCTTACAGCATGGCTGATTCTATTTTTTATATTCATCTTAAAGCCGAGAACCGCTATAAGTTTTCGTCTTCGCTCTAACAGACATTGATACATAAAAAAAGCGGAAAATTTTCCGCTTTTTTTATGTTGGTAATCCAACATTCAATCCCGATTTATTAGGACAACATTCAAAATTTTACCTAAGGTAAACTAGCTTTAAATTGCATGTATTGTGCATCAAATGTTTGTCCAACTTTACTTCCATAACATTCCCAAACAGCAGTAATATCAGCAACCCTAGTTTCAGGATTTGGGTGTGTACTTAAAAACGCAGGAGTTCCACCAGTTTGTCCGGCAGTAATTAATTTTTCGAAAAAGTATTTAGCACCTCTGCCATCATAACTTGTTCCGTTTAAATATTTTACTGAAAATTTATCAGCTTCAGTTTCGTCACTTCTGCTAAATGAAAGTCCAATTAATTGAGTAGCCAAAGAGCTTAAAGCACCTGGTTGTCCTCCACCGGATAAAATACTAACTAAAGCTGAAACACCATAATTTTTTACCATTTGATTTGCGCTGTGACGCTTATCGGCATGAGCAATTTCGTGACCCATCACACCAGCTAATTGTGTTTCGTTATCTAGGAATTTGATTAAACCAGTATATACATAAATATATCCGCCTGGAGTACAAAATGCATTCAACACATCTTTATTAATTATTTTCACTCTCCATTCAAAATCGTCTTTTGAGTATACTCCACCACTATCTAAAATTGTTTTGGTAATTCTGTTAATATGTGCATACGCTACTGGATATTTTACAGAATCTAGCAATGGATATTCCGTTGGATTTTTTTCAATTTCAGCTACCGAAGCCAAACCCATTTGTTTGTCTTGTTCCATGCTGATAAGTAAACTTGTAACTCCACTTGGGGCAAATTTTCCTGCACATTTGTCCTCCGTTGGTCCAGCTTCTTTGCTACAAGCAGCAAACACAAGCATTAAACTAAAAAGTGAGATGGTAATTTTGTTCATGTAATGAATTTTTAAGTTCGCAATTTAAGGTTTTTTAATAGATGTAGCATATTCTTTTCTTTTATTTATTCTCAAAAACAAACTGCTGATGAACATCCAAACTGATCAAAATATTTGAATCTTTTTTTACATTTCCAGCTAAAATTTCTTTCGATAATTCATTTAAAATTCTACGTTGCATAACTCGTTTTAAAGGCCTTGCACCATATTGAGGATCATAACCCAATTGTGCCAACCAATCTAACGCTTCATCTGTAATGTTTAATTCAATTTGTTGGTGTAATAAAGTACTTTTTAAACCTTCAAATTGTAAGTTTACAATCTGTCTTACGTTTTCGCGGTTAAGCGGAGTAAACATAATAATATCATCAATTCTATTCAAAAACTCTGGCCTAATTTGCTTGCGCAATAATTCCATCACTTGGTTTTTAGCTTTGGCTGTAATGGCATCTTTATCGCTGTCTTCACTTTCCATTTGGTCAAAACTATCTTGAATAATGTGTGAACCAATATTAGAAGTCATGATTACAATGGTATTTTTAAAGTTGGCAGTTCTACCTTTGTTATCTGTTAAGCGACCATCATCCAAAACTTGCAACAATATATTAAACACATCAGGATGCGCTTTTTCAATTTCATCCAGTAATACAACCGAATAAGGTCTTCTACGAATGGCTTCTGTTAACTGTCCGCTTTCTTCATATCCAACATATCCCGGAGGCGCTCCAATTAAACGGCTTACGGTATGTTTTTCTTGGTATTCACTCATATCAATTCTTACCAAAGCACTTTCTTGGTTAAATAAAAATTCGGCCAAGGCTTTTGCTAATTCAGTTTTACCAACTCCAGTAGTTCCCAAAAATATAAATGAACCAATTGGTTTTTTAGGATCACTCAATCCAGCTCTACTTCTGCGAATGGCATCGCTTATAGCAGCAATGGCTTCTTCTTGTCCAACTACACGTTTGTGTAATTCTTCTTCCAAATTCAACAGTTTTTCACGCTCACTTTGCAACATCCTTGTAACCGGAATTCCAGTCCAACGAGCTACCACATCAGCAATATCATCAGCGGTAACTTCCTCCTTCACCATTGGCGAATGATTTTGTGCCTCGTCTAGTTTGGCTTTAAATTCGTCTAATCGTTTTTCGGCATCTTTAATTTTACCATATCTAATTTCTGCAACACGAGCAAAATCACCATTGCGCTCAGCTTGTTCCGCTTCATATTTCAGGTTTTCAATTTCTTTTTTTGTGGTTTGAATGCCATCTACCAACACTTTTTCACTTTGCCATTTTGCTTTTAAGTCATTTCTGTCAGCTTGTAAATTAGCAATTTGCTCCCTTAAATTCTTTACTTTTTCGTCATCACCCTCACGTTTAATGGCTTCTCTTTCTATTTCCAATTGCATAATTCGTCTATCCAATTGGTCTAATTCCTCAGGAACCGAATCTATTTCCAAACGTAATTTCGCAGCCGCTTCATCCATCAAATCAATGGCCTTATCTGGTAAAAATCTGTCGGAAATATAGCGTTGTGAAAGTTCTACTGCTGCTATAATTGCATCGTCTTTTATACGCACCTTATGATGAACTTCATATCTTTCTTTTAATCCACGTAAAATAGAAATGGCATCTTCAGTATCTGGTTCTTCTACGTATACTTTTTGAAAACGTCTTTCTAATGCTTTGTCTTTTTCAATGTAGCGTTGGTATTCGGCTAAAGTGGTGGCGCCTATGCTGCGCAATTCACCACGTGCCAATGCTGGTTTTAAAATATTAGCAGCATCCATAGCTCCTTCACCACCGCCACCCGCGCCTACTAAGGTGTGTATTTCATCTATAAATAAAATAATTTCACCTTCAGCATCTATAACCTCTTTAACTACAGCTTTTAATCGCTCTTCAAACTCACCTTTGTATTTTGCACCAGCAATTAATGAACCCATGTCTAATGAGAAAATCTTTTTTGTTTTTAAGTTTTCAGGAACATCACAATTTATAATTCTGTGAGCTAAGCCTTCGGCAATGGCAGTTTTTCCAACACCAGGTTCGCCTATCAATACAGGATTGTTTTTTGTTCTACGGCTCAAAATTTGCAACACCCTCCGAATTTCTTCATCACGGCCTATTACAGGATCTAACTTTCCTTGTTGTGCTAATTCATTTAAGTTTTTTGCGTATTTATTCAATGAATTGTAATGACTTTCGGCTGATTGTGAATTAACTTTTTGTCCTCCTCGTAATTCTTTTACTGCTGCTTTTAGTTCTTTTTCAGTTACACCAGCATCTTTTAATAAATTAGCTATTTGATGTTTTCCATCTAACAAAGCCAATAAAATATGTTCAACAGAAACAAATTCATCGCCAAATTCCTTTAAATAACTTTGTGCTTTCAGCAATACTTGATTTGTATCGTTCGATAAATGTTGGCTTTGGCCAGAAACTTTGGGATAACTTTTTACTATTGCTTCCAAAGTAGATTCGATACGAGCTTGGTTAACATTTAATTTTTTAAATAAAAATGAAATGATGTTTTCATCGGTTTGTATTAAGCCTAATAATAAATGTGCTGGTTCAATAGATTGTTGCTCGTTTTTTAAAGCAATTTGCAAAGCTTCTTGAACGGCATCTTGCGATTTGATAGTGAAATTATTTAAATTCATAATGCTATATTTATTTAAGAAATATGATTGTATTTTTTTATAGAACGTATTCGTCAATATTAAATCCAAATCAAATAGCGTGAATATTTGGCATTATTTAAAACCAATCAATGAATTGTTGACTTGAAAAACAAAAACAGGCTTTTTTAAAAACAAAAATACAGTCAAAAAGACTGTATTTATAAAGGTATTAAAGGTTTGGAAAATTTTAAATCAATCTATTTTATAAATCTTAAAAATTAAGTTGAGCTTGAATTCTTAATAAATTTCCATTCTGGAAATTGTTTTTCTTTGAAAAATCTTCAAATCTTCTATCAGATAATGTGTACATAAAAACCAATTCAAATTGTTTTGATGGCTGCCACTCAATTCCTATTTCAAGTTCTTTAACTTCGTAACTGCGAGCATCTTTTTCATGTTTTTTTCCTCCTTGATAATATTGAAATCTAGTAAATGGAATTATCAAATGGTTTTTATAATTTAATTGATAATTTAATAAAATATATCCTCCTTGTAAATTCCTAACTTCTATTGAGTCCTTTAATTTATTATATTCAGGTCCTCTTCCCATGTTATATTCAGCTTGTAATCCAAATGGTTTTGGATAAAGTATTAACGAAGCTGCAATTCTTTCATCTTTATAGTTTAAATTACTATTTGTTTTTACACCGGTACTAAGGTTTGATTTTGTTAATACAAAATCACCTGTATATCCTTGAATTCCAGCTTCAATAATTTGGTTTTTTATCTTGAAAGGATATGAAATACGGGAAACAATATGTTGGGTATTATTTAATTCTGGATTATTTGCAGTTTGACCATTAAATGCTCCCAAAGCAAAAACACCATAATCACCACTTCCTTTTAGTCCACTTTTTACTAGTTCAGAAAAAAGTTCTCTTCTTTTTTGTGGTGCCCAATAAAAGAAAATCCCTAAATCACGTTCATTTGAAACAGCACTGTTTAAAGCATCATTTCTATCCAATGCCAACCTGTTTTGACTTGATTGCATGTTTTCAAAACCAAATGGAACTTTACTTTGACCAATTCTTAATCTAAATTCATTTTTATCGTCAAAACCAACATCAAAATAAGCATCTCTTAATTGTGCAAAATGTAATTTATCTGAACTTGGACTACTGGCCAAATCTGGTTGGATATAAAAATAAACTCGTTTATTTATTTGACCATAAAAAATTATACGCATTCGTCTTATAAAAAATCCACCATTATCTCCCCATGATTTATCACATTGCTCGCAATTTAACTTTGGATTTGTCTCTAATATTCTATTATATCTAACTTGAGTATAGCCTCTTATCGAAATAGATTCATACCATTTTTTATCAGAAATATTATTTGGTTTTATATTAATTGTTTTTTCTTTTATTGAATCAATTTGAGATATTAAAAATAAAGGTGTAAGTGTAATAAAGACTAATAGGTAGATTTTTTTTTTCATTTTTATTAAATTTATTAAAAACAAAGTAAACTAAATAATATTAAATTGTTAAATAATTATTATTTGATTTTCAGTAAAATGAAATATGTATTCAAAAAAAAAGCCCAAAACTTAAGTTTTGAGCTTTAAATATATTTATAAAAAAATGTTTACCCTGCCATTGCTCTGAAAAGCAAAAACAATATTCCCGATAAAATGATTGTAACAGGTAAAGTTAAAACCCATGCAATGGCAATATTTTTAATGGTTCCACCTTGTAAATTTTTCAATCCTTTGCTTGCTACCATACTACCAGCTATTCCCGATGATAAAACTTGAGTAGTACTAACGGGTAATCCAAATGCTGTAGCCATTCCAATAGTTGCTGCTGCCACTAATTCACTTGTTGCTCCTTGAGCATAATTCAAGTGTTGCTTACCTATTTTTTCTCCAATAGTTTTTACAATTCGTTTCCATCCAATCATAGTTCCTAAACCCAATGAAATAGATATCATTAGAATTACCCAACTTGGTGAATATTCTGTAATAGTTTTTACATCAGAAATAGATGATTTTAAAGTTAATTTATCAACTCCGCTTAATGCTATAGTATTACTTTTTCTTAATTTTTCAAGCTCCTTTCCTAATTTAATAACACTGTTTCTAACTTCAAATTTTTCACTTACGTTTAATTCAGTTATAGGTTTTGAACTTATTAATGTACTAATATTACTTGAAATTGAATTTATTTTTGCTAATTCTAAACTATCTTCTTTAGTAATTTGTGTAACAATTGTTTTGTTTATTATAGCATCTATAACTGTAATTTCATGTTTTACTTTTTGTAAATCTACTTTTGAATTAATTGCAAAATAGCTAGGTGCAATTGCAATTAAAATAAGCATTACCAATCCAACACCTTTTTGACCATCGTTACTTCCATGACTATAACTAACACCAGTGCAAGTTAATAACAATACCATTCTGATAGCAAATGGTGGAGGATCGTTAGTTTTTGGTGCTTTAAAAATAGATTTATTTTTAACACTTAATCTTAAAATGTACATTAGCATAATGGTTAAACTAAAACCTACAATTGGTGAAACCAATAAGCTTAATCCAATATCACCAGCTTTACTCCAATTTACATAATTTCCGCTTTTTTCGGCTATAAATGAATAGGCTAATCCAACGCCTAAAATACTACCAACTAATGTATGTGAACTTGAACAAGGAATTCCATAATACCAAGTTCCTAAATTCCAAATAATAGCTGTAAGCAATAATGCCATAATTAATGCTACACTATGGTAAATATTTGGATCAGCTAAAACTTCCATTGGAATTAAATAACTAATTCCCATTGCTACAGTAATTCCACCAGCAAATACACCAACACTGTTACATACGGCACTCCATATTACGGCACTCCAAGGTTTTAAAGAATTTGTGTAAATTACTGTTGCCACTGCATTTGCAGTATCGTGAAATCCATTAATAAATTCAAAAGCACATGCTGCAGTTAAGCATGCTATCAATAGAAATGTTAAGGTTGGGTCTAATCCAAACATATTTTAGGATAATTTTTGCGCAATTATATGTTTTCATAAGCTAATACTAATATTATGTAATTGTAAACATGGATTTGTGTTTCACTAATAAGTAAAAAACCAATAGAATTTCAATTCTTACTTTCAAAAAAAAATCACTGATAAATAATTTTCAGTGATTTTTTTCTTGTGGTATTTTTTTCTTAAAAAATAATTAATAAGCAAATTCCTGTTAATATTCCTAAACCATAATTTTTCTTTACTTTATTCTTTTTTATTTGAAATGCTTTTTTCGTATATGAATAATGGTAATCGTCATTAGTCATTAACTTTTCATTTGGGTAGTTTAAATTCTGATTTGGTGGTGGCGTGGATGAAAATATAACATAGGGAACTAATCCAATAATTATTCCTGCACCAGGAATTGCACTAACAACATAAGTAAATGTGGAAGCACCTTTATAATCATGGTAATATTTTTCTGCATCTTTTTCTCCCTCAAAATAATAATCTATATCTTTGTTTTCCCATGGAACTGATTTTCTTTCAATATTATCATTTTTTTTATTGTCTTCATTTGGGCTTTCAATATTTTCATTAATTGTATCGGTTTTTTCAACTTTATTTATTACAATAATATTTTGAACTGGAGGTCTAACATAATCTTTATAATTTTCTAATTTTCCATTTTCATAATGAATTTTCAATAATTCTGATTTGAAAATTATATAAGTTGGTCCATTCTGATTAAAATATTGTTTGTAAATTATTTCGGTAGCATTTGAATCCAGAACTTTAGCCTGAATAAATTCTTTATTTTTCTTAAAAATAATGTCTTGCGAGAAACAAATATTTATGCTAAAAAAAAGCATTGTAAATATTGTTATAGTTGAAACTTTCATTTTTAAAATTAGGGTTTAAATAATTTGTTTTAAAATTGATAACTAAAATTGAAGTTAATATCAAGAATAGACCCAGGTCCAGTTAAGAAAAATAAACCACGTAATCCTCCACTAGCAGTATCAGGATCTCCTTTAAGAATTAATGGAAGTTTCAAACCTTCTGTAATGTCTAAAGCTACTTTTTTTAATTTACTTAAATAGAATTTTTGACCTATTGCAGCACCTAAAAAAACATAAACATTTGAAAAGCTTTCAGATTCTCCAATACCTAATTTTATTTGTTTAAAATTTTCTTTAACATATTCATTGTTATATGTCCTTAATTCAATATAAAATTGATTACCGGGGTTTATTCCATAATGGTTAGTATAAGTTAAAAGAATAGAATTATCTGTAATAAATCTTTTTTCAAATTTTATTCTAATTTTAGAAGAAAATCCAATTGGCTGATTAATATATAAACTATAAACGTTTCTATCTTTTAAAATTTTATGTTGACTTTTTGTTTCTTGTGCGGAAATGTTAATTATAAGTATAAAAAAAATTATTGTTAAAATGATAGATTTCATATTGATAAATTTGATTCGAATTTTTTTAATAAAATTTTTTTATGGTTTTGTATTGTAACCAAACGATACACCCAATCTTGTAATTCCTTCGGCAGATGGGAATAAACACCAAAAATTAATAGGAATATTTAACTTTCCACTTTTTAAGGTTTTTCCTAAAGCCAGTAGAAGTGCACCTGTTAAACGTGAATCGCCTCTGCTGTCCATTCTTGTTTCTGATTTATTTGTAATGGGGTCTTTTCCTGCTATAAATTTACCACCTGCTTCATATCCATCTAATTGTTTTGAAATACTTATGGTAGGCCCAAATGCAAACTCCCAACCATTTTTACTGTTTCTAAAGCCATTTAATATGGCAAGATTTGGTATAAATAAAGATTGCTCAAGACCAGAAATCATAGGAATGACTTCGAATAGTGCTTGGAAATTACCTTCATTCAAATATTGTTTTTCAAATTGATATCCAAATTGAAAAAACAATGGATTAACTTCATACCCTCCGTCAACCTTTGCCGCACTGAGTATTTCTCTATCTTGGCCTAAAACTGTAATGAATCCAAATCGTGGTCCTTGTAAGTTGATTTTATTTTGATTGGGATTGTTTAAAGTATTTTCAAAATTATTTTGCTTAGTTAACATAACGAGTAAGTCTTGGTTTACTGTTTTGTTAAACATAGTTTGAACTGTAATTCTAAACATCGATTGAATTTCATCAGGCAAGTTATTGAACTCAATGGTGGTTGTTTTTTCAATGCTTTGCTTTTGCACATTAATCATTCTGATAGTTACAGTAATGTTTTGGCCAATTAATTCAGCTCCTCCAGTAATGATGTATTCAGTAGGAATAACTTTTGCTATTTCAAGTAAACATGTTTTACCATAACAATTTGAAATATTTAATTTGTTTTTTTCAATTAAAAAAGCCACATCATACTTGTCTGTAACATCAAAATCGTCAAGCTTTTCCACTTCAGCTCTTAATATGTTTCCCAATTGGGTTGCATCATTGGGTAATCCCCTGCTTTCTGCATTTAATATAATTACAGTTGGTTTTACAGTTGATTTAACTGTTTGAGCATTTAATTCATTAACCAAAATAGTTAATAATAAAAACAAGAATACTTGTTTACTAAAGTTTTTTAAATTTTTCATAATATTTTTTGTTTATTTTTTACCTTACAAATATGATGGATATTGTTTTTTGGAAATAATTGATTTTGGAAGAACTATTTTAAAAGATTAGTATAAAATATATATTTAGAAGTTTTTTACAATTAGAAATCCGATTATTTGCATTTTTTGCAAAAAAATAAATACGTTTTGCATATTTTGCAAAAAATAAAAGCAGCATAATTGATTAATTACTAAAAAAAATGGCGCAAGAAGCAATAAATAATATTCAAGAGCAGCTCATCAATAAAATAAAAGCAGTTCTTCCCATAAATGAAAATTTAGTACAAAGTATTTCAGATGTGTTAAATTTAAGCGTTGACAGTGCATATAGGCGCATTAGAGGCGAAAAATTATTCAATATTGAAGAAGTAGCTATCTTATGTAAAACATTCAAAATAAAATTTGATGAAGAAGTAGAAATTTTCAGTAATAAAGCTACTTTTGATTTTACTTTATTAGAACATAATAAGGCAAATTTCAAAAATTGGCTTGCTAATATATTGTCAAACTTAAAAGCCATTAGTTCTAGGCCAGAAAATACTATTTTATACTCAGCCGATGATGTTCCAATTTGGCATCATTTTAACGATGAAATACTCATTAATTTCAAGCTATTTTATTGGTTAAAAACCATTCTAGGCGATGTTGATTTTATCAATAAAAATTACGAACCAACCTTAATTGATCCAGCATTGGTTCAAATGGCAAAAGATATTTCCTATTATTATAATCAAACCACCTCAGTTGAAATTTGGACAGAAGATTCCTTTAATTCAACAATTAAACAAGTTGAATACTTTTGGGAAAGTGGATTTTTTAAAGATAAAAAAGATGCATTAGCCATCTGTAATTCTATTAAAAATGAAATGGATTTATTAGTAAAAATGTGTGTAAATAGCAGTAAATTATTAAGTGGAAAAGAAAACTTTACCATGTATCAAAGTGAAGTAATGGTTGGTAATAATAGCATTGTGGCTAACATAGGAAATACTAAAATATCCTATGTAAGTTATAATACGTTTAACATGATGACTACTACCAATTCCTTATTTGTTAATGAAGCAGAAGAATGGTTGAAAAATTTAATAAAAAAATCAATTCAAATAAGTGGAGTAGGAGAGAAACAAAGAAATCAATACTTTAAAAAATTGAATTATAAATTGGAAAATACAAGAAATAAAATTGAAATAAGCTAAGATTTGTGGTTTAATTGTACTATGAAATATTTTTTAAAAAAACAATTGAATTGATTCATAATCATTGAGCAAAATAAAAATAAAATTTAGTTGATTTTGTAATTAATATAACTAATTTCGTTTATATGGATTTGAGTAATTTAATTAAACAATTTCTACAATATGTTGAGTTTGAAAAAAAACATTCAAAACATACTTTAATTAGTTACCAAAACGATTTATTACAATTTGAAAATTATCTTCTTCATATTTATCAAATAAATTTAATTGATAAAATAAATCACCAACATGTAAAAAGTTGGTTGGTTCATATGATCAATGAAGGAATAAAAAACAAATCAATTGGCCGCAAAATATCTACTTTAAAATCGTTCTACAATTTTTTATTAAGAGAACAAATTGTTGAAATAAATCCATTAGAAAAAATACAATCACCAAAAGTTGAAAAACGATTGCCAGAGTTTGTAGAATTAGAAGCAATGGACAACTTATTGGATGATAACAAACTTCAAAAGCATTTCAGTGATGATTTTGAAGGATTGAGAGATAAGTTGTTGATTAATTTGTTTTATTCAACGGGCGTTCGATTATCGGAATTACAAAACTTACAAAATTCTAATATTGATTTTTTTCAAAAACAAATTAAGGTTTTGGGTAAAAGAAATAAAGAAAGAATCATTCCTATTACATCTGAAACTTTAGCGCTAATAAAAACATATAATATTGAAAGTAATAAACTTGGATTTTCAAATCAATATTTATTATTAACCAATAAAGGTGAACAGCTTTATCCAAAATTTATTTATAATACAGTAAAAAAGTATTTGAGTCAAGTGACTACATTATCCAAAAGAAGCCCCCACGTATTAAGGCACACCTATGCTACGCAATTATTAAATAAAGGAGCTGATTTAAATGCAATAAAAGAACTTTTGGGTCATTCAAGCTTAGCCGCCACTCAAATATATACTCATAATAGCATTCAGCAATTAAAAGAAGTTTACAAAAAACACCCTAGAAAATAAATATATTCATTCTTAACAATTCAAAACAATCAAAATTATGAAAGTTAACATTCAATCAATCCATTTTGACGCAGACCAAAAACTGCTTGATTTAATTACTAAAAAAGTAGAAAAAACGAGCACTTTTTATGAAGGAATAGATAAAATAATGGTTTATTTAAGATTAGAAAAAGACGAACACAAGGAAAACAAAACAGTGGAAATAAAATTAAATGCTGGTGGTAAAGACATTTTCGCGAAGGAAAACAGCAATACTTTTGAAAATGCGATTGATTTGGTAATTGATAAAATTATTGCCCAAGTAAAAAAACAAAAAGAAAAGACCCAAGAAAAAGTTTAAAAAATAGTAAAATTATAAGGCTAGCATCAAAAGTGCTAGCTTTTTTATTTAAAAAGTACTAGTTTTCGACTTTTAATTGCAGTGTTTTTAAAACAAAAAAATAAAAATGTCATTGTTTTTCAATACTTATCGAAAAAAAAACACTTTTTTTTTGTAAGCTATTTGTAATTTGCATAAAAACGCTACATTTGCAGTCCGAAAAAACGAACAAAATAAGTTCTTTACATTTTAAAGTATAATATTTAAGTAAAAAAGTAAGGTATTACCAGTATCTTAATAAATATAAAACTAAAAGCCACTTTAGCTCAGCTGGTAGAGCAACTGATTTGTAATCAGTAGGTCGCTGGTTCGATTCCGGCAAGTGGCTCATTATTATTATACCCTTATAGTAATAAGGGGAGATACCAGAGCGGCCAAATGGGACAGACTGTAAATCTGTTGAGAAATCTACGAAGGTTCGAATCCTTCTCTCCCCACAAAAAATATTATAAGCGAGAGTAGCTCAGTTGGTAGAGCGACAGCCTTCCAAGCTGTAGGTCGCGGGTTCGAGCCTCGTCTCTCGCTCTAATAAGTTGTTTTATTGAGTGATATCAAAAAATAAAACAATTTATCTTAAATAGGCATTTATTTGTTTATTTCGGATTAATAAATTGAGAGTTAAGAAGTTCAATTTGACGAATGTTAAATTTATAAAGAACTACAACATTAATTATAAACAAGCTGTTGTAGCTCAGGGGTAGAGCACTTCCTTGGTAAGGAAGAGGTCGAGAGTTCAATTCTCTTCAACAGCTCAAAAAAAATAAACTAGCTCCATAAGGGGCTTTTGGTGCAATTAAAAACAATAAACTAAAAAAATAAAATCATGGCTAAAGAAAAATTTGACCGTAGTAAACCACACGTAAACATTGGAACTATTGGACACGTAGATCACGGTAAAACTACATTAACAGCTGCTATCACTAAAGTATTAAGTGATGCAGGATTGTCAGAAGCTCGCTCATTCGAATCAATCGATTCAGCTCCTGAAGAAAAAGAACGCGGTATTACAATTAATACTGCTCACGTTGAATATTCAACTGCAAATCGTCACTACGCTCACGTAGATTGTCCAGGTCACGCGGATTATGTTAAGAACATGGTTACGGGTGCTGCTCAAATGGATGGTGCTATCCTTGTGGTTGCATCTACAGATGGTCCTATGCCTCAAACTCGCGAACATATTTTGTTAGCTCGTCAGGTTGGTGTTCCTAGAATCGTTGTATTCATGAACAAAGTGGATATGGTTGATGACGCAGAATTATTAGAAATCGTTGAAATGGAAATCCGTGATTTGTTAAACAAATACGAATATCCTGGTGATGAAATTCCAGTTATCCAAGGTTCTGCTTTGGGTGGTTTGAATGGTGATGCTACTTGGGTTGCTAAAATCATGGAATTAATGAATGCAGTGGATTCATACATTCCAGTTCCTCCTCGTTTAACTGAATTACCTTTCTTAATGCCAGTTGAAGATGTATTCTCAATTACAGGTCGTGGTACAGTTGCTACAGGTCGTATTGAGCGTGGTATCATCAACTCAAACGAAGGTGTTGAAATCATTGGTTTAGGTGCTGAAAAATTAACATCTACAGTTACTGGTGTTGAAATGTTCCGTAAAATTCTTGATAGAGGTGAAGCAGGTGACAACGTAGGTTTATTATTACGAGGTGTTGATAAAGAAGCTATCCGTAGAGGAATGGTTATTTGCAAGCCAGGTTCAGTAATGCCTCACACTGAATTCAAAGCTGAAATTTATGTATTATCAAAAGACGAAGGTGGACGTCACACTCCATTTTTTAACAAATACCGTCCTCAATTCTATTTCCGTACAACAGATGTTACAGGTGAAGTAGTTTTACCTGAAGGAATGGAAATGGTTATGCCTGGTGATAATGTTACTATTACTGTAAAATTAATCAACCCAATCGCAATGGAAAAAAACTTACGTTTTGCTATTCGTGAAGGTGGTCGTACAGTAGGTGCTGGTCAGGTTACTGAAATATTGAAATAATATTTTTTATTATATTTACAATTGAATTTTGGGTAGAACTTGTTTCTGCCCAAAATTTATTGTCTATATACATTTTGAAATTTAGGAGTGTAGTTCAAGGGTAGAATGTCGGTCTCCAAAACCGCTGATGGGAGTTCGAATCTCTCCACTCCTGCTAAATATTAAAGTGATAACAAGTAATATTGTAAACACAAAAAACTATGAATAAAATTAAAGAATACGTAAAATTATCATACGATGAATTAATGAACAAAGTAACTTGGCCTACATGGGGTGAGTTGCAAGAAAGTACTATTATTGTTATGATAGCTGCATTATTAATTGCATTTGTAATTTTCATCATGGATTTAATTAGTAATGGCGGTTTAGGATTTTTTTACCAAATATTTAAGTAAACAAATCAAAAAATGATACAAGAACAATATAAATGGTATGTAGCCAGAGCAATTACCGGACAAGAAAAGAAGGTAAAAGCCCAAATAGAAATTGAGCTTGAAAGAGCGGGTTTAAGTGTTCATGTACCACAAATATTAATTCCAACTGAAAAAGTATATACAGTAAAAAATGGTAAAAAAGTAGCTAAGGAAAAAGCATATTTACCAGGATATATATTAATACAAGCTGAGTTAGTTGGTGAAGTTGGACATACTATTGAATCAATTAATGGAATAGTTGGTTTTTTAGGGGGTAAATCTACACCCGTTCCTTTACGTCAATCAGAAGTTGCTCGTATTTTAGGAAATGTAGATGCAATAGGTGAACAAGGAGAAGTAATGGATGAACCATTTATAGTTGGTGAAACTGTTAAAGTAATAGACGGACCATTTAGTGGTTTTGATGGTGTGATTGAGGAAGTAAGTGAAGAGAAAAAGAAACTAAAAGTAATGGTAAAAATATTTGGAAGAAGAACTCCATTGGAGTTAAACTTTGTACAAGTAGAAAAAGAAAAGTAAAATAACTGCTTGAATTTAAGAAATATTATTGATGCTGCTTTCCACGATCAACAATATAGACTAAACTAAAAGTAATTTTTATAAATAAACAAAAATGGCAAAAGAATTAGTAGGATATGTAAAATTGCAGGTAAAAGGCGGAAGCGCTAACCCTGCACCCCCAATTGGACCTGCATTAGGTTCAAAAGGTATAAATATCATGGAGTTTTGCAAGCAATTTAATGCTCGTACCCAAGATAGACCTGGTAAAATATTACCAGTTGTAATTTCATTTTATAGTGATAAGTCTTTTGACTTCATCATTAAAACACCTCCAGTAGCCTCTCAATTGCTGGATGCGGCAAAAATCAAAAGTGGTTCTGCTGAATCTAACCGTAAGAAAGTTGGTTCAGTAACTTGGGATCAAGTACGTGATATAGCTGCAGATAAAATGCAAGATATGAACTGCTTTAAAGTAGAATCAGCCATGAAAATGGTAGCAGGTTCAGCTCGCTCTATGGGCATTACCGTTACGGGTGATAGTCCATTTTAAAATTAATTTTTAGAAAGTAAAACAATGGCAAGGATCAGCAAAAAAAGAAAAGAAGTTCTCAAGAAAATTGAGATAAACAAAAAATACACTTTGTCTGACGCGTCAAAATTAGTTAAAGAAATTTCTTATACTAAATTTGATTCATCTGTAGATATTGATGTACGCTTGGGAGTTGACCCTAAAAAAGCCAATCAAATGGTACGCGGTGTGGTAAGTTTACCACATGGCACTGGAAAAGACGTTCGTGTATTAGCATTAGTACCTCCTGATAAGGAAGCTGAAGCACGCGAAGCCGGAGCAGACCATGTAGGTTTGGATGAATACATCCAAAAGATTGAGCAAGGATGGGTTGACATTGATATTATTGTAACAATGCCTTCGGTAATGGCTAAATTAGGTAAACTAGGTAGAATACTTGGACCTCGTAATTTAATGCCAAATCCTAAATCAGGTACAGTTACTATGGAAATTGGTAAAGCTGTAAAAGAAGTAAAAGCTGGTAAAATTGATTTTAAAGTTGATAAAGAAGGAGCAATCCACGCATCAATTGGTAAATCATCAATGGAACCACAAAAATTATTTGAAAATGCAGTTGAATTAATTTCAGCAATTAACAAACTAAAACCATCAGCGGCAAAAGGAACTTACTTAAAAGGTGTAAGCCTAAGTAGTACCATGAGTCCTGGTCTTTCAGTAGATACTAAATCAATTCCTGGCATTTAATTTTATAAAACAACAGTTATGACAAAACACGAAAAAAATGAAGTGATAGATAACTTGGCTGGTTTATTTAACGAGTTTAAGAATATTTATGTAACTAATGTAGCTAGTTTAAATGCTAAACAAACAAGCCTATTACGCGGTGAACTTTTTAAATCAGGTATTACTATGCAAATTGCAAAAAATACATTGATTGAAAAAGCAATGGAACGCAGTGGTAGAGATTTTGGTAAATTAAGTGAAACCCTAGTTGGAAATACTGCACTTATGTTTTGCCACGAAATGAAAGAGCCTGCAAAGGCAATTAAAGCATTCCGTAAAAAAACAGCAATTCCTTATTTAAAAGGTGCAGCAATTGACGTTGATATATTTATTGGCGACAATCAATTAGATACATTGATGGCTCTTAAAACTAAAAATGAGCTTATTGGTGAAATCATTGGTTTATTACAAAGTCCAGCTAAAAATGTTATTGGTGCATTACAAGCTTCAGGCGGAGGAAAAATTGCAGGCTTAGTAAAAACGTTATCTGAGCGTCCTGAATAAATCAGAATTAAATAAATTTATTAATCAAAAAAAACAAAAATAAAAAATACAATCATGGCAGATTTAAAAGCGTTCGCAGAACAATTAGTTAACCTTTCAGTGAAAGATGTTAATGAATTAGCAAAAATTTTAAAAGACGAGTATGGCATCGAGCCTGCTGCTGCAGCTGCTGCTGCCGCTGCACCTGCTGCTGCTGCTGCAGAAGCAGTAGAGCAATCTTCTTTCGATGTAATATTGAAAAGTGCTGGTCAAGCTAAATTAAATGTAGTTAAAGTGGTAAAAGACTTAACTGGATTAGGTTTGAAAGAAGCAAAAGAATTAGTTGATGGTGCTCCAAAAGCAATCAAAACTGGTGTTGATAAAACAGAAGCTGAAAGCTTAAAAGCTACTCTAGAAGCAGCTGGTGCTGAAGTTGAAGTAAAGTAATTTCAACCACTAAATATCAGACTTGACCCCAGCAATTTGCTGCGGGTCAATTCTGCTTTTTAAAAAAAGCTAAATTTTAGCTTTTTTTATATCGTTTTATAACGGTATTTTTTGGTTTTATTCAACCTTAAAAAATGAATTTACATAAAATTGATATCGTTCTCAATTTAAAAAAAATATTACATTGACTAACAGAACTATAACACCAGAGGGTAGAATTACCTTCGCCAAGGTAAAACCAGTTATTGATTATCCAGATTTTTTGGATGTTCAACTAGAATCTTTTAGAGAATTTTTTCAGTTAGATACTACTTCAGAAAGTAGAGCTAATGAAGGTCTTTTCAAAGTTTTTCAGGAAAATTTCCCAATTAGCGATACTCGTAGCATATTTACTTTAGAATTTCTAGATTATTTTGTTGACCCACCACGTTATTCAATAGAAGAATGTATTGAAAGAGGTTTGACTTATAATGTTCCTTTAAAAGCTAAATTAAAATTAAGCTGTAATGATCCTGAACATGAAGATTTTCAAACTATTGTACAAGATGTTTATTTAGGAACTATTCCTTACATGACTCCAAGTGGTACTTTTTGTATCAATGGAGCCGAACGTGTTATTGTATCGCAATTACATCGTTCTCCAGGAGTATTTTTTGGACAATCATACCATACAAATGGTACAAAATTATACTCAGCCAGAGTAATTCCTTTTAAAGGTAGCTGGATTGAGTTTGCTACTGACGTAAATAACGTTATGTATGCTTACATTGATAGAAAAAAGAAGTTTCCTGTTACCACGTTATTACGTGCAATTGGTTACGAATCTGATAAAGATATATTAAACTTATTTGACTTAGCTGAAGAAATTAAAGTTAGTAAAGCAGGTTTGAAAAAAGTATTAGGTCGCAAATTGGCTGCTCGCGTTCTTAGAACTTGGGTAGAAGATTTTGTGGATGAAGATACAGGTGAAGTTGTTTCAATTGAACGTAACGAAGTAATTATTGAACGCGATACTACAATTGAAGATAATCACATTGAAATGATTTTAGAAGCTGATGTTAAAAACATCATCTTGCATAAAAATGAAAGCAATCATAATGAGTTTGCAACTATTTTAAATACTTTACAAAAAGATACTTCAAATAGTGCTAAAGAAGCTCACGAACATATTTATAGACAATTACGTAACGCAGATCCACCTGATGAAGAAACGGCTCGTGGTGTAATTGAGAAATTATTCTTCTCTGATAAACGTTATGATTTAGGTGAAGTTGGTCGTTACCGTATCAACAGAAAATTAAACAAAAATGAGTCATTAGATAACCGCGTGTTATCAAAAGATGATATCGTTTCTATTATAAAATACTTAATTGAATTATCTAATTCACGTGCAGATGTGGATGATATTGACCATTTAAGTAACAGACGTGTAAGAACGGTTGGTGAACAATTATACTCTCAATTTGGCGTTGGATTAGCTCGTATGAGTAGAACAATCCGTGAGCGTATGAACATTCGCGATAACGAAGTTTTTACACCTCAAGATTTGATAAATGCTAAAACATTATCATCTGTTATTAATTCATTTTTTGGAACAAATCAATTGTCTCAATTTATGGATCAAACCAATCCATTAGCTGAAATTACTCACAAAAGAAGATTATCTGCCCTAGGGCCAGGTGGACTTTCTAGAGAGAGAGCCGGTTTTGAGGTTCGTGACGTACATTACACCCACTATGGTCGTTTGTGTACTATTGAAACTCCTGAAGGACCAAATATTGGATTGATTTCTTCTTTATGTGTTCATGCAAAAATTAATAGCATGGGCTTTATTGAAACTCCTTATTTAAAAGTAGAAAACGGAATTGTTTCTGTTGGAAAACCAGTTACTTTTTTAAGTGCTGAAGATGAAGAAGGAATGGTTATTGCTCAATCAGATGCGAAATATGATGACAAAACAGGTTTATTTACTGATTTAAAAGTAAAAGCACGTTTTGAAGGAGATTTTCCAATGGTGGAGCCTGATAAATTACAATTTATGGATATTGCTCCAAATCAAATTGTATCTATTGCCGCAAGTATGATTCCATTTTTGGAACATAATGATGCGAATAGAGCTTTGATGGGATCAAACATGCAACGTCAAGCAGTTCCTTTATTACGTCCTGAAGCACCAGTTGTTGGTACAGGATTAGAAGGAAAAATTGCTCGTGATAGTCGTAATTTATTATTAGCTGAAGGTAATGGTACTGTAGAATATGTGGATGGTAATGAAATCAGAATTCGTTACGAACAAACAGAATCTGATAAGTTGGTTAGCTTTAGTACAGATACTAAAACTTATAAATTAACTAAATTCTTACGTACCAATCAAAATACTTGTATTAACCTTAGACCAATTGTTAAAAAAGGTCAAAAAGTTACAAAAGGTAATGTTTTGTGTGAAGGTTATGCTACTCAAGGTGGTGAATTAGCAATTGGAAGAAACTTAAAAGTTGCTTTCATGCCATGGCAAGGAAATAACTTTGAAGATGCTATTGTTATTAGCGAACGCGTTACCAAAGAAGATATTTTTACTTCTATTCACATTACTGAATATGAATTAGAAGTGAGAGATACAAAACGTGGTGAAGAAGAGTTAACAAATGATATCCCAAATGTTAGCGAAGATGCAACCCGTAATTTGGACGAAAATGGTTTGATTAGAGTAGGATGTGAAGTTTTTGATGGTGATATATTAATTGGTAAAATTACTCCAAAGGGAGAAACTGAGCCTTCGCCTGAAGAAAAATTATTGCGTGCTATTTTTGGAGATAAAGCTGGTGATGTAAAAGATGCTTCATTAAAAGCTTCTCCATCTACTGCAGGTGTTGTTATTGAGAAAAAATTATTTGCTCGTATCAAAAAAGATAAAGCAGGTAAAGCAGAAGATAAAACAAAAATTGCTAAATTAAACGAAGAACACGATAAAAATAGAGGAGCAATTAAATCTATTTTAGTTGAAAAATTATTTACTATTTTAACTGGTAAAACGAGTCAAGGTGTAATGAATGTTTATGGTGAAGAATTAATTTCGAAAGGAACTAAGTTTACCATGAAAAATTTAGGAGAAGTTGATTTTACTAATGTAAATGCAAATAATTGGAGTACTGATGCTGAGAAAAATGATTTAATCAAACAAATTTTATCAAATTACAAAAACAGAATAAACCAAGTATTAGCTGACTTTAGACGCAAAGAATATGCAATTAGCGTAGGTGATGAATTACCAACAGGTATTTTGAAATTAGCTAAAGTTTATATTGCTCAAAAACGTAAGTTAAAAGTAGGTGATAAAATGGCCGGTCGTCATGGAAATAAAGGAATCGTGGCACGTATTGTACGTGACGAGGATTTACCGTTCCAAGAAGATGGTAAGCCAGTTGATATTGTTTTGAATCCTTTGGGTGTACCTTCTCGTATGAATTTAGGACAGATTTACGAAACTGTTTTAGGTTGGGCCGGTATTGAATTAGGTTTAAAATTTGCAACACCAATTTTTGACGGTGCTTCTGATGATGACGTATTAGAGTTTACTCGCAAAGCGGGAATTCCTGATTGGGGTAAAACTTATTTATATGATGGTTTAACCGGAGAACGTTTTGATCAACCAACAACTGTAGGTGTAATTTATATGATTAAATTAGGTCACATGGTTGATGATAAAATGCATGCTCGTTCTATTGGTCCATATTCATTAATTACTCAACAGCCTTTAGGTGGTAAAGCACAATTTGGAGGTCAGCGTTTTGGAGAGATGGAGGTTTGGGCTTTAGAAGCATATGGTGCATCAAATATTTTACAAGAAATTTTAACAATAAAATCTGATGATATTATTGGTAGAGCAAAAGCTTATGAAGCCATTGTAAAAGGTGATAATTTACCACAACCTGGAATTCCAGAATCATTCAATGTATTATTACATGAATTAAGAGGATTAGGTTTAGATGTAACGTTAGAATAAATTATTTAAGTATTGAGTCCCGCAAATTTGTGGGACTCAATTACTTTTTTTATAAAACTAACAAATTTCAATTTTTAAAAATTTCAAACGAAATATATGTCTTTCAAAAAAGATCAAAAATTAAAAAGCAATTTCACCAAAATCAGAATAGGATTGGCATCGCCAGAATCTATTTTACAAAGATCGCATGGTGAAGTAACAAAGCCAGAAACAATTAACTACCGCTCATTCAAACCTGAAATGGGTGGATTGTTTTGTGAAAGAATTTTCGGGCCAATAAAAGATTATGAATGTCATTGTGGTAAATACAAACGTATTCGCTATAAAGGTATTGTTTGTGATCGTTGTGGTGTAGAAGTTACTGAGAAAAAAGTAAGACGTGAACGCATGGGACATATCAATTTGGTAGTTCCTGTTGCTCATATTTGGTATTTCCGTTCATTGCCTAACAAAATTGGTTATGTATTGGGAATGCCTACAAAAAAATTAGACATGGTGGTTTACTACGAACGTTATGTAGTTTGTCAGCCAGGTTTAAAGCAAAATGATGGTGTGTTAATGAACGATTTGTTAACGGAAGAAGAATATTTAGATATTCTTGATTCGTTGCCAAAAGATAACCAACATTTAGATGATGAAGATCCAAATAAATTTATTGCTAAAATGGGTGGTGATGCACTTTGGTTTTTACTAAGTCGCGTTGACCTTGATGCAATGAGTTTTGATTTACGTATAAAAGCTAGTACAGAAACTAGTCAACAGCGTAAAGCAGAAGCTTTAAAACGTTTAAAAGTAATTGAAGGATTCCGTTCTGCTCAAGAAAGTGGTGAAAATCGCCCTGAGTGGATGGTAGTTAAAATTTTACCAGTAATTCCACCAGAATTACGTCCTTTAGTTCCATTAGAAGGTGGCCGTTTTGCTACTTCTGATTTGAATGATTTATACAGACGTGTTATTATCCGTAACAATCGTTTAAAGCGCTTAATGGAAATAAAAGCTCCTGAAGTAATTTTACGTAATGAAAAACGTATGTTACAAGAAGCGGTAGATTCATTATTTGATAATACAAGAAGAGTAAGTGCGGTAAAAACTGAAGGTAACCGTCCTTTAAAATCTTTAAGCGATATGCTAAAAGGTAAACAAGGTCGTTTCCGTCAAAATTTATTAGGTAAGCGTGTGGATTATTCTGGTCGTTCGGTAATTGTGGTTGGTCCTCAATTAAAATTACACGAATGTGGTATTCCTAAAAACATGGCTGCTGAATTATTTAAACCATTTGTTATTCGTAAATTACTAGAACGTGGTATTGTAAAAACAGTAAAATCTGCTAAAAAGTTAGTTGACAGAAAAGAGCCTGTAATTTGGGATATTTTAGAAAATATTTTAAAAGGACATCCTATTTTACTAAATCGTGCTCCTACTTTACATAGATTAGGTATACAAGCTTTTCAACCAAAATTAATTGAAGGAAAAGCAATCCAATTACATCCATTAGTTTGTACTGGTTTTAATGCCGATTTTGACGGGGATCAAATGGCTGTTCACGTACCATTAGGTAATGCAGCAGTTTTAGAAGCACAATTATTAATGCTTGCTCCTCACAATATTTTAAATCCAGCAAATGGTGCGCCAATTGCAGTTCCTTCTCAGGATATGGTTTTGGGTTTATATTATATTACTAAAGGTAGAAAACATACTCCAGAACATCCTGTAAAAGGTGAAGGTTTAAGTTTTTACTCACCTGATGAAGCTATTATTGCCTATAACGAACGTAAAATTGATTTACATGCATTTGTAAAATGTAAAGTAAACATCATTGAAAATGGCGTATTAGTTAATAAATCAATTGAAACTACTGTTGGTAGAATTTTATTTAACCAAGTAGTTCCTGCCGGTTACGGTTATATCAATGAATTATTAACCAAGAAAAATCTTAGAGATATTATTGGTTCTGTAATAGCTGAATGTGGTATGGACAAATGTGCTAAGTTCTTAGATGATATCAAAGAAATTGGTTTCCATTTTGCTTTTAAAGGCGGATTGTCATTTAACTTAAGTTATGTAATGATTCCTGAAGAAAAAGGAAAATTCGTTAAAGAAGCACAGGCCGAAGTAGCAGAAATTTGGAGCAATTACGAGCAAGGTTTTATTACAAACAATGAACGTTATAATCAAGTAATTGATATTTGGACGCGTATCAACTCTCGTTTAGCTGACACATTATTAACTCAATTGAAAAACGATAACCAAGGTTTCAACCCTATTTATATGATGTTGGATTCTGGAGCCCGTGGTTCTAAAGAGCAAATTCGTCAGTTAGGTGGTATGAGGGGATTAATGGCCAAACCACAAAAGAATTTAAGTGGAGGAACTGGAGAGATTATTGAAAATCCAATTCTTTCTAACTTTAAAGAAGGTTTATCCGTTATTGAATACTTTATTTCTACTCACGGTGCTCGTAAAGGTTTGGCCGATACAGCTTTAAAAACTGCAGATGCGGGTTATTTAACTCGTAGGTTACATGATGTGGCTCAAGATATTGTAATCAATGAAGAAGATTGTGGAACTTTACGTGGTATTCCAATCAGTGCTTTAAAAGATAATGAAGAAGTAGTTGAAAGTTTATACGAACGTGTATTAGGTAGAACTAGTTTACATGATGTATATGACCCAATTTCTGGTGAATTATTTGTTTCTGCAGGTGAACAAATTATTGAGAAAATTGCAGTAAAAATTGAAGCAAGTTCAATTGAAATAGTTGAAATTCGTTCTGCATTAACATGTGAAACTCAATTAGGAATTTGTGCTAAATGTTATGGTAGAAATCTTTCTACAGGTAGAATGGCTCAACGTGGAGATTCTGCAGGTGTAATAGCTGCGCAATCAATTGGTGAACCAGGAACACAGCTAACGTTACGTACTTTCCACGTGGGTGGTACTGCATCTAATATCGCGAATGAAAGCCAAATGAATGCTAAATTTGCTGGTATTTTAGAATTTGAAGAAATTAGAACTGTAGAAATGAAAACGGTTGATGGTATTTTTGATACAATCATTGGTCGTCAGGGAGAAATAAGAATATTAGACGAAGTTACTCGTAATCCAATTATTACAGTAAACATTCCTTACGGAGCACATTTACAAGTAAAAAATGGTGTTAAAATAGCTAAAGGCGATGTAATTTGTTCTTGGGATCCATACAATGCTGTAATTTTATCAGAATTCCCAGGTAAATTACAGTTTGAAGGAATTATTGAAAACATTACTTTTAAAGAAGAAAGTGATGAACAAACAGGACATAAAGAAAAAGTGATTATTGAATCGAAAGATAAAAATAAAACACCTTCAATTATTGTAAATGATAAAAAAGGTAATCCTTTAAAAGAATACAATATTCCTGTTGGAGCTCATATAGTAGTAGAAGATGGAAAATCAATTGGACCTGGTGAAATTTTAGTAAAAATACCTCGTGTTGCAAGTAAAACACGTGATATTACAGGAGGTTTACCTCGTGTAACTGAATTGTTTGAAGCCCGTAACCCAAGTAATCCAGCTGTAGTTACTGAAATAGATGGTGTAGTAAGTTTTGGTGGTATTAAACGTGGTAACAGAGAAATTATGGTTACAACACGTGATGGTGAAAGCCGCAAATACATGGTGCCATTATCGAAACACATTTTAGTTCAAGAAAACGATTTCGTAAAAGCAGGTTCTCAATTATCTGATGGTTCAATTAGCCCTCAAGATATATTAAGAATTGAAGGACCTTTATCAGTTCAGCGTTATATTGTAAACGGAATTCAAGAAGTTTACCGTTTGCAAGGTGTAAAAATTTCAGATAAACACATTGAAATTATTGTACGCCAAATGATGCAAAAATTGGAAGTAATTGATCCAGGCGATACTTTGTTCTTAGAAGGTGAAACTGTAGACAGGTTCAAATTCAAGAAAACAAATGATTGGATTTTTGATAAAAAGGTAGTTTTAGAAGCAGGTGATTCAACTAATTACAAACCAGGACAAATTATTAGCGTTAGAAAATTACGTGATGAAAATTCACAGTTAAAACGTAAAGATTTACGCCTAGTTGAAGTACGTGATGCTGAATCAGCAACTGCAGTACAAGTAATTATGGGTATTACCAAATCATCATTAGGTACTCAAAGCTTCATGAGCGCTGCATCGTTCCAGGAAACAACAAAAGTTCTGAACGAAGCTGCTATTCATGGAAAAGTAGATAAAATGTTAGGATTAAAAGAAAACGTAATTGTTGGACATTTAATTCCTGCAGGAACTGGACTACGTGACTATGAAAAATTAGTTGTAGGTAGTAAAGAAGAATATGAAGCGCTGTTATCGTCAAAAGGTGATGATTAAGTAAATTATATAATATAAAGAAAAAAGCTGCTTAGAAGAAATTCTAGGCAGCTTTTTTACTGTTTAAAAAGTTTAGTTAAACAGCATAGATTACAAAATCAAAAAAGTTATTTGTAACAAAATGAAATATTTATGCAAAAACAAATTATTTTGAAAAGAATGCTTGTTTTTATTAATAAAAATGATAATTTCGCAGCCCTAAATTTTTAAAAAAATAACAGTTTAAAATGGCAACAAAAACAACAAAATCAACAAAAGTAGAGAGTGTTGTCCTTAACAACTATGAGTCTGTGATTATTTTCACACCCGTACTCTCTGAAGAACAGCTGAAAGACGCTGTAGCCAAATACCGTAAAATAATTACGGAAAATGGCGGAGAGCTGATTCATGAAGAAAACTGGGGGTTAACCAAATTGGCATACCCTATTCAAAAGAAAACGACTGGCTTTTACCATATTTATGAGTACAAAGCACCTGCTTCTTTTGTAAGTACCTTCGAATTAGCTTTTAGACGCGATGAACGAATCATGCGTTTTTTATCAACTGTGTTAGACAAACATTCAATTCAGTACAATGTGCGTAAGCGCAATGGTGAATTCAATCAAGGAAAAAACACAATTAAACCACAGGAGGCTAAAAAGTAATGGCAAAACCACAAAAAAAGTATACTGGTTCGTCAGTATTTAATACTACGCCAGATGCTGCTCAACGCAAAAAATACTGTCGTTTTAAAAAGAATGGTATCAAATATATTGATTATAAAGATGCTAATTTTTTATTGAAATTTGTGAACGATCAAGGTAAAATTTTACCTCGTAGATTAACAGGTACATCATTAAAATTCCAACGTAAAATATCACAAGCTGTAAAACGTGCTCGTCACATTGCGGTATTGCCTTTTACAGGAGATATGATCAAATAATTTAAATTGAAGGAGAACATACAGAGATGAAAATTATTTTAAAAGAAAATATGAAACACGTTGGTAAACAAGGTGAAGTAGTAATGGTTAAAGATGGTTATGCCAACAATTATTTATTTCCTAAAAGAATGGCTGTTTTAGCTACTCCCGGAAATATTAAAATGATGGAAGAAAATAACCGTCAAGGCGCTATGAAGCGTGAAAAAATGAAAGCAGATGCTTTGGCTACTAGCACAAGCATGAACGAAATGGTTATTACAATTGCTACTAAAGCAGGCGCTAATGGCAAAATATTTGGTTCAATAACTCCACTTCAAGTTGCGCAAGCTCTTAAGGTGAAAGGTTATGATATTGACAGACGTAAAATTGAAATCAATGATATTAAAGTTTTAGGTAGCTACGAAGCTATTGTAAACTTACACCGTGAAGTTTCAATTACTATTAAAGTTGAAGTAGTATCAGAATAAAAAATTAAATAAATCCTTGCAGCAATTGCAAGGATTTATTTTAAAAAAAATTTATCACGCATAGCGTGATAAATAGCGCAACGGTTTTCTAATCCGCTAGCTAGCGGACGAAGGTTCGAATAAGTTTGAGAGTAATCTCAAAAAAAAAATAATCTCTTATCACGCCTAGCGTGATGGATAGAGCAACGGTTTTCTAATCCGCTAGCTAGCGGACGAAGGTTCGAATAAGTTTGAGAGTAATCTCAAAAAGTAATATATGGTCTCTTATCACGCCTAGCGTGATGGATAGCGCAACGGTTTTCTAATCCGCTAGCTAGCGGACGAAGGTTCGAATAAGTTTGAGAGTAATCTCAAAAAAAAAATAAT